>CALZMS010000190.1 GCA_945788595.1 uncultured Lachnospiraceae bacterium | reverse complement strand
CTCTCCCGCCACAGCATATATAAAGTCTGTCTGTATCTCGGAAATAAAATTGCCGTTGTTGGCGCTGACACTGGTGGTATTCAGTCCTTTACCTGTAAGCTGACCTGAACCGATAGCCATGATCGAGTTATTCTGCTGTGCACGGCTGTCTGAGTACTGTTTATCCTCCGAATAAATAAATGTCATAATTCTTTGTCTCTGAAAATCATGGATGATCGGAAGGTTTGTCTGCGTAACCAGGACAAGATAAATAATGACCAGAGGAACACCGATAACCAGAATGCCGCCTATGATCTTATAGCTCAAACCAGCCAAATACATCAATATACAAAATAACGCGGCAATAGTAATTGTATTTTTAAGATCCGGCTGCACAGCGATCAAAATCAGCGGCGCACCGATCAGTACAATACTCTTTAAAATAGTTTTCAGCTTATTCAGCTCGTGCTCGTGTACCATTAGATAACGGGCAAAAAACAGGATCAGAAGAATTTTCGACAACTCGGTCGGCTGGAACTGAAAACCGCCAATATTGATCCAGCGGGTCGCACCGCCGGAGTTCTTACCATACGGTGATACAATGACCAACAAAAGCATGGCCATATTAAACACGTAGATGATCCAGTAAAAATTAAGAATCCAGCTGAAATCAATAAGAGAAATGACTGTCATAACCGCCAGGCCGAGAATTACTCCAAAAATCTGTTTTCCCTGCAAGGATTCCTTGGCACTGCCGACCAGTAAAATTCCCAGGCCGCTTAAGGCTACCAGCCAGATCACCAGTCGAAAATTATAATTTTTTAATCGATATAGTCTGAACATATGTATTCCTTTGTTTTTCTAAACGTAATTCATAAGGTATGCCGTCCGGAAATTGCCGACAATGGCACGCTGACCTCAAACCGCCCGGGATTTCGATGAATGGAAAACTGGATACGGTCTTTATCAATATCCATATAACGCGTCATGGATGCAGTCATATCCCGTTTCATCATATCCAGGATCTCCGGAGAACACCCCATTCTGTCCGTAAGTACCAGCTGTCTGAGCCTGTCTTTTGCAACACCACAGGATTTTTTTCCGTTAAACAGCATGAAACCTCCGAATTCTATTTTTTGAACAGCCGTTGCCAGATACTCTTTTTACCGGAGAGATCGCAAAAAGGTACATCCTGTCCCATAATGCGTCTGCCGATATTGGCAAAAGCCTGTCCGCTCAGACAGTCTTTTCCGGTAACTGCCTCTCCTCTGTTGGTGGAGATCACAATATTTTCATCATCAGGAACCACACCGATCAGCGGAACTGCCAGAATCTCTTCCACATCTTCTACGGACATCATATCTCCGTTTTTGACCATATCAGGACGGATCTTATTGATCAACAGATGGATCTTTTTCATTTCTGCTGCTTCCAGAAGACCAATGATCCTGTCGGCATCACGAATTGCGGATACTTCTGGTGTCGTCACCACGATAGCTCTGTCTGCGCCGGATACAGCATTTTTGAACCCCTGTTCTATACCGGCAGGACTGTCCAGAAGAATATAATCAAACTCCTGCCGAAGATCCTCGCAAAGCTTGATCATTTGTTCCGGTTCTACAGCGGACTTATCTCTTGTCTGTGCGGCCGGAAGCAGGTACAGATTCGGCAGATGCTTATCACGGATCATAGCCTGTTTCAGGCGGCAGTTTCCTTCTATAACATCTACCAGATTGTAAACGATACGGTTTTCCAGGCCCATGACAACATCCAGATTGCGAAGACCGATATCCGTATCCACCATTACGGTTTTTTTATCTGCAGCAGCCAGAGCTGTTCCCAGGTTGGCCGCTGCTGTTGTTTTTCCTACACCACCTTTACCGGATGTGATCACGATAACCTCACTCATTGCTTTCCTCCTGTCTGCAAACTATATCTGTTGTACAGTTTATGTATTTGCCTTAATCCTGCCGTACATTAGAGCTTGCACTCTTCGCTTTACCAGTGATGATCTTTTCTTCATCCACCAAGTTAAAGTGGTAGTTCAGAATATCTTTTGCTGTCATAGCTGCATTCGTAGAAGAATAACCATGGGGAATACGCACACAGATTGCAATTTCCGGGTTATTGTATGGTGCATAGCCTATAAACAGACCATGGCTGGAGCGCTTTCTGTTTTCCTGGGCTGTACCGGTCTTACCGGCAAGCTCTACCCCCAGATCATCAAAATCTTTTTTGTTTGTGATAACTTCCCGCATACCGGTATGGATCGTATCCCATACACTGTCGCTCACCTCGAGAACACTCTCCACATCCGCGGAATAGTCCTGGATCAGATTTCCTTCAGAGTCCGTGACCTTATCCAAAAGAGTCATGTTAAAGCTGATACCATTATTAGCGATCGTAGACACATAGCGGGCCAGCTGAGTCGTTGTATAGTTATGGGTACCCTGACCAATGGCAGACGGAATCGGCATACTGTCAGAGATCTGCGGATTACTCTCAGAGATCTCTATACCGGAGTTCTTGTCCAGATTAAACAGTTTACAGTACTTCTGCAATGTTGTCATAGCCAGATCTTCGCTGAATACCTGATTGTCATTTATACCCATTTCATAGGCGCTCTCACAGAAAAATACGTTACAGGATTCCGCAATGGCTTCCACGATCTTTAAAGGTCCGTGACCATGCGTATTCCAGCATTTCAGCGGAGAACCCTGAATTTTCTCAAAAACACCTGTACAGTCTATATCAGATTCTGTAGTGATCAATCCTTCTGTCAGCGCCGCCACAGCGGTTACCGGCTTAAAAGTAGATCCGGGAGCCGTTTTCTGCTGCGTCGCCTTATTATAAAACGGCTGAGACAGATCGTTGAGCAACTGATTATAATATCCGGAATCCATGGTATTGGCCAGCCGGTTATTGTCATATCCCGGATAGGATACCACGGCCAGAAATTCTCCGGTATTCGGATCCGTTACAACGGCAGATCCGGAACAGGGATCCAGAGCCAGCTGAGCCGGTGTGATCTCGATACTTTCTATTTTATCGCGAATGAATTCATACGCTGAAAGAGAACCGTTTGCGAGCTTATTATATGTATCCTGATCCGTTTTCAGAACCTTCTGATCATACAATACCCTGCAAATCTGTTCCGGAGTAATCTCATCCTCCAAAAGCATATACTTATAGATGAGTTTTGTAAAACCGGAATCGGCTTTCAGGTAGTCCTCAATATACAGCCATAATGCATCTAGGATCTCCTCGGTAGACAGATAGCTTTTATCTTGCGCTAGTTTGGAAACATTGATCCAGTTCATTGTGGCACAATAGCGCAGAAAATCATGGATAGATACAGTTTCATCAGATTTCCAGGCTTTATAGACCTCATCCTCCGTATCGATCAGGGAAGTATCCAGAATTCCTGTATCGGACATCAGCATATCGTTGATTACATAACTCTGATAAGCCTTATCTGCGTCTGAAAGTTCTTTGTA
>CALZMS010000189.1 GCA_945788595.1 uncultured Lachnospiraceae bacterium | reverse complement strand
CAGAATCTTCTCCGCAGTATCCAGATCCTTTTTTCTCATGAAAATCGAAGCTCTCGGCGCGCCGCCGGAGCTTACCAGCGCCGCAAAGGCCGTCACGATCATGATGATCGGCATACACACACCCACACCTGTCAGTGCCAGACTGCCCTCTTCGGGCATATGACCAATGTAGATACGATCCACGATATTGTAGAGCATGTTGATCATCTGCGCCACTACCGCAGGAACAGACAGTCTGAACAGAAGACGTCCCACGGGTTCCGTTCCCAGAAATTCCTTGTCTTTTTCCATTTTCTTATTTACTCCTTTATTCTATTTTGGTCTTAGTTTGCTATGCGTTTATCTCTAAAGACTTTTGCTTTCCAATTCTTGTATAATAGTTCTATTTTGAACTTTTGTCAATGTATATCTGTTACTGTCAAATATATCATGCTTACTCTCACCGATTATCCATCCAATGTAAAATCTAATGGCACTATTGCATGTTCAGGACACTTTGCCTGCACATGACAGCATACGGCAACAGAAAATCCCTATTGCATATCCCACGATTCCGTTATAGAATGGTAAAAATAAAGCAAAAACCAGCGAGAGAGGTTCTTACAAATGAAAATATTAGAAGATCGCATACGACAGGACGGTGTATTAAAACCGGGGAATGTATTAAAAGTAGATAATTTTCTGAATCATCAGATGGACATATCCTTATTTGATGAAATGGGAAAGGAATGGGCCAGACGTTTTGCCGGCAAACCCATTAATAAAATTCTGACCATCGAGGCTTCCGGCATCGGTATCGCGGCTATCGTTTCCCGCCATTTTGGCAATGTGCCGGTGGTGTTTGCCAAGAAAGCCAAAAGTATTAACCTGGAGGGTGATGTTTATAAGACTAAGATTGAGTCTTTTACCCACAAGAAAGTGTATGATGTGATTGTTTCCAAGAAGTATATCGGACCGGAGGATCATGTACTGATCATTGATGATTTTCTGGCTAACGGATGCGCTCTGCAGGGTCTGATTGAGCTGGTGAATGAAGCGAATGCCACGATTGAGGGTATTGGTATTGCTATTGAGAAGGGATTTCAGCAGGGTGGCGAGATTATCCGTTCTAAGGGTATTCAGCTGGAGTCGCTGGCTATTGTGGATGGGATTGATGATGTTTCGGGGACGATTTTGTTTCGGGAGCAGTGATTTTTGATTTTTTATAACGGACGGGCAACAGTAGCCGCCAGCTCCCCGATATATATTCTCTTCCTGCGCTCGCTCCGAGCCTGTAGCCTCGGAGTCGTGCTCGGTAAAGTCGCTTGAGAAGAGAATATATATCGGGGAGCTGGCGGCTACTGTTGCCCTGTTTTTTGACAAACTTTTACTGTTTTTGCTTTTAAATTATCAAATGATTCGTCTAACTAATTTGTGTCAGCAGTGTTGACACAAATTCATCTCCGCAATACGATTCGTAGAATTACTTCATTCTATCTAATGCCTGTCCGATAAAGCTTTTTTTCCAGGAAAAAGCATCTTGGATTTCCGTTCAGTATTTAAATTCCAACGTATTCTCTGTAACATGACACGGAAAAAACAGCACTTCTACCCCAGCTTTTTTCGCTTCTTCCAGTGCCTCGCCAAAAGCCGGATGTGTCTTCATATTCGGACGTACTTCCGTGATGCCGTTCATCTGTATAACAAAGGCAAGGATTGTGTGATAGCCTTTATCTACGGCTTTTGCCAGTTCTTGCAGATGTTTGATACCCCGTTCTGTGGGTGCGTCGGGAAAGTAACCGATGCCGTCGATTTCCAGCGTACAGCCTTTCACTTCCATCAGGTAGCGTTCTTCCCCTTTTTCCATGTAGAAATCGATCCGTGAATCGCCGTATGTATATTCCGGACGGATCAGGGTATAGCCCTGTGTTTTCAGCCATTCGCCCATGACTTTATTTGTGGCCTGGCTGTCGATGTTGACCCAGCCGAGGTTTTCTTTCCGCACGCTGATCAGATCGTATCGTGTTTTGCGGTTGGGATTATCTGACTTCTGCAGCACTACATCTGCACCGGGCAGGAGCAGTTCCCGGCATCGGCCGGTATTTTTTACATGTACGGTTTCTTTCTCACCGTCAATTTCCACAATAGCGGTAAAACGGTTGGGACGGCTGATAAATATGGCGGTTCTTGTATTTTCGTATTTCATGGAATCCTTCCTCGTCATTTGATGTCTGTGCCCATAATATCATAAATTTTATCCAGACACAAAGCAGCAAAGACAGAGAGCCACATTCGCCCCCTCCGGCAAATGCGGCTCTCTGCTGTTAATTTTTAGAAGGAAATGTCACTTCATCTGATTTTGACATCAGTCTCCATAGAATACAAGTCCCATAACAACGCCATCTTCGTCAAAGAACACACCGTTAAACCAATTGCTTCCCTCCATAATATTTTCTTTGGTGACTGTCTCATACGGACTGGGATCCAGCACTACGCCGGTCACGGCATCTTTACTGATGCAGAGCTTGCCTTCATAGAAGGGTGCGTCCACACGATCATCACTGTCCTGGTACAGAATCACCTCTCCGTTCTCCTTATAATTTTCATTGTCCGGGTAATAATAATACTCGGCTCCATCCTTTCCAGTCAAAATGCCTTCTCTTTCATAAGTCAGCTCTTCAGTCTCACCTGTCAGCTCATTAAAAGTGGCGGTCACGGTATCTCCGATTTTGAGATCTGCGGTTACCGTCACAGGCTTTAAAAAAGTAGCGTCCACTGTAAAATACTCTCCTGCATCCTGCAGTGTATCTGTTTTCAGCAGATAACTCAGCAAGGACATCTCTCCGGTCATGCCCCGGTCGCTTCTGTCCTCCTGATAACCATACTGCTGCACGATTTTCCAGGAATCTGCATCTACCGGAGCGGTGTCAGATACTTCAGAAGTACTTCCGGCTGCAGTGCTTTCTGCATCGGCTCCGCTTTCCGCTTTGCTCTCAGAAGATGTTTCCGGCATTACCTCAGATACATCCTGCAAGGAGGATGTACTACTTTCCTGTACCTGACTCTCCTGCGCTGCCTGGGATGATTCAGCCGGACCGGCCGGTGCTGAGGATGAACTGCCACAGCCACCGAGAAACATTGCCATAGTGATCAGACAAACTATACTTTTTTTCATATTCTTTCACCTCATATTTTCTAATTATCTTAGATGATCCTTAGCTATTTATTTCCCCCGGATACTACCGGGTATCACATTGCTCTAGAGTTGCCTTTATTATACTGCCGCCCCTTTCTCAAAAAAAGAAAAATAAAATGAAAATTTCTTAATTGTCCGAAATTGACCGGATTATATGCCAATGATATCTGTGCTGAATAATTGCTTATAAACATACTATTTACTGTTTGTTACTGACAGCAAAATATAGTACAATAGGGGTAGCTGAAATCCAAAACAAATTTTTCCATACAGGAGGACTTTATCATGAAATATTTAATGGGCATCGATAAT
>CALZMS010000188.1 GCA_945788595.1 uncultured Lachnospiraceae bacterium | reverse complement strand
TTTATCGGCGGAGACTTTGACCTGGTACATTTCCAGGGACGTCATGCCATGGAGCGCAATCTGGAACGTCTGCCGGTAAAGCATACCAGTATGGTGATCGAAAGCCGCCGCGGCACCTCCAGTCACCAGCATAATCCGGGACTGCTTCTGTGCGATCCCTCCGCAACAGAAAAGAGTGGAAGTGTCTATGGTGCCCTGTTGTCCTACAGTGGCGGATTCAAAGCAGAAGTAGAAAAGGATCAGTTTGACCAGACCAGAATGGTGCTGGGGCTTTCCGATGAACTGCTGGCCTATCCCCTTAAGCCGGGAGAAAGTCTGGAGCTTCCGGAATGTATCCATACCTACAGCAGCCAGGGCTTTGGCGCGCTGTCCCGGAACTATCATGATTTCATTCGTGAGCATGTACTGCCGCAAAAAAGCAAAACCATGAAACGTCCGGTACTGTTAAACAGCTGGGAAGCATCTTATTTTGATTTTACCGGCGATTCCATTGTGGCACTGGCACAGGAAGCCGCCGCTCTTGGTATCGACCTGCTTGTCATGGATGACGGCTGGTTCGGAAAACGCGACGACGATAACAGTGGTCTCGGCGACTGGCAGGTCAATGAGCAGAAGCTTGGATGTACATTGGGCAAAATGATTGAAAAAATCAATGCGCTGGGCGTAGATTTCGGTATCTGGGTGGAACCCGAAATGATCTCCGAAGACAGCAACCTGTACCGGACACACCCAGACTGGGCACTCCAGGTTCCGGGCCGTTCTCCCATCCGTTCCCGTAACCAGCTGGTGCTGGATTTTTCCAGAGCGGACGTCAGAGAAGAGATTTTTGCCCAGATCTGCGCGGTACTGGATCAGGGAAATATCACCTATCTGAAATGGGATATGAACCGCAGCCTGGCCGATATTGCATCCGCCGTAAATCTGCCGGGCAAAGTACTGTATGATTATATGGCTGGCCTGTACGACTTCCTGGGACAACTGGAAAAACGCTATCCCGATCTTCTGATCGAGGGCTGCAGCGGCGGCGGCGGACGGTTTGACACCGGTATGCTGGCCTATACCCCCCAGATTTGGTGCAGCGACAACACCGATGCCCTTGACCGTCTGCGTATTCAGTACGGGACTTCCTTCTTCTATCCGGTATCCACCGTGGGAGCCCATGTATCCGCAGTGCCAAATCATCAGACTGGCCGCATCACCCCTCTTGAGGTCCGGGGAATGGTAGCCATGGCCGGAACCTTTGGCTATGAACTGAACCCGGCTCTGCTTTCCGAAGAAGAGAAACAGCAGGTCAGAGAACAGATCGTAACATACAAAGAACTGCAGCCCCTGATCTTCTCCGGCGACTATTATCGCTTGTCCGACCCCTTCCGAGACAGCTTCGCCGCCTGGAGCATCGTGTCAAAAGACAAAAAAGAATGCGTGCTGACAGCAGTAGTTCTGGAAAATCATGCCAATATAGCCATCAACTACGTAAAAGCAGCAGGACTGGATCCGCAGCTTTTCTACGAAGATCAGAACGGAAACAGATACCAGGGAGCAGCCCTCATGCAGGGAGGAATCCCCATCGTGCCGGCTATGAAAGATTATGCCGCATATCAATTCAGATTCAGAGCATGTGAATCCTGAAGAATAGTTCTTGAAAAACCGGGAAAACATAAGTTCACAGAAACTTCACAAAAAATATTAGCACTCGCTATTGACGAGTGCTAATAAAAGTGTTATAACTCTTATAGAACAAGGGAACAGAAATAATAAATGATCTGCTCTTAGTATGAAAGGAGATATGACTTATGTTAATGCCTAGTATTTTTGGAAACACATTTATGGATGATTTCTTTGAATTCCCGAAGACTCACGTTACAGCGAACTACACCACCAACGGATTGATGCAGACCGACGTAGCAGAGACAGACACCGGATACGAAGTCAGCATGAACCTTCCGGGATTCGATAAGAAAGACGTCAAAGCAGAACTGAAAGAAGGCTACCTGACCATCACCGCCAGCACCAGCCAGAACAACGACGAGAAAGACAAAGCCGGCAAATACATCCGCAAAGAACGCTACAGCGGCACCTGCTCCAGAAGCTTCTACGTAGGAGAAGACATCACCCAGCAGGACATCAAAGCCCGCTTCGAAAACGGCGTCCTCAAACTCAGCATCCCCAAAAAAGATGCCCAGCCCAAAGTAGAGACACCAAACTACATCTCCATCGAGGGATAAAAAGTTTCTTCTAATCTCATCTCATAAAATAGGAAAAGAGAGCCTCGCTTCCCATAACTGCATACTGCAGCTATAGAGAGCGAGGCTCTCTTCTTATAAAATAGAACTATTGAAGAATAAAACATATCACGTATATTTTCCTAAACACACAACATTTACACTTTCACTACAAAACCAGTCTGTACGAACACAGAGGCCACATATATGTATGCTTTCCAAGCGACTTTTCGAGCACGCAGGCCGAGACTACAGGCTCGGCGCGCGCGCAGGCGGAGCGTGGGAAAGCATACATATATGTGGCCTCTGTGTTCGTGCAGACGTCCGTCCTCCATTTACTCTCGCCTACACACAACTTTTCGAGCACGCAGGTCGAGACTACAGGCTCGACGCGCGCGCAGACGGAGCGCAAAATACATACATCTATGCCGCTGTCTCCATCCTCGCAGACGTCCGTCCTTCACTCACTCCAACCTAACCACAACCTCCACCGGATTATGATCACTATTCGCAAACTCCAGATCCACCGTCTCCACCGCTTCCACCATCACATTCGGCGAAACAATAAACCCATCGATCACAAAATACTGCGTTCCCTCATCCTCCGGCGCATAAGGCTGATTCAGCAGACGGCAGGAAGGAACCGAAGCATCAAACACATACTGCCAGCCCTCCTCCAGCACATCCTCCGTCAGGCCTCCCGGAGCCCACAATTCAGAATTCTTAATAGGATACAATTCCTCTGTACCTGGAAACAACTGGTTAAAATCCCCTCCGGCAATACAGTAATTCCCTTTCTCATATTCTGCCTTCATATAGTCCAGCAGCGCCTTCGTCTGCGCCACACGGCCCTCACCAGATTCATAGGCATCCAGATGCAGATTGATCACCACCAGTTCCCGGTCAGAACCCTCCAGCGGAAAGCGGTCCACCAGAAGACAACGCTTCAGATTCGCCGTCCGCACAGGCCAGGAAAACGGATTAGGAAGACTGACACGGGTAGAAGACTCCTCACGCTGACAGCTGCTCATAGTTACAATACCCGATTCTATTTGCCCAAGAGGCGGCAGAGGAAAAGGAACAAAAAGACAACGATAATTCGGTGCATAGCTGTAATCCAGATCAGTTGCCGCAGCGTACAGCGAAAGCTCATCCAGATGTTTTGTACGGCCGGAATCCAGGTCCACCTCCTGTAAAAGACAGATATCGCTCTGACTGTTCACAAGAAAATCAGAAATAGCATCGACATTTTGCTCTACAACATCCTGACTGGCAGGAAACGTCATTTCGCCGCCATCCATAAAGAAATCCACGCTGGCATCCAGACCGCCA
>CALZMS010000187.1 GCA_945788595.1 uncultured Lachnospiraceae bacterium | reverse complement strand
GATGACTTCACGGGCACGGTATTCGTTGGCAAACTCCAGGCTCTCCTCGTTCAGAAACAAGGTGATGCAGGTACCTACAGTATCCTTGTCGCCATCTTTCATATCGTACTCTGTACCACCGTCACATTCCCAGTGTACCGGTTTTGCGCCTTCTTTGTATGACAGGGTATCGATGTGTACCTCATCGGCTACCATAAATGCGGAATAGAAACCAAGACCGAAATGACCGATGATCTGGTCTTCGTTGGTCTTGTCCTTATACTGCTCCAGGAACTGTGTGGCTCCGGAGAAAGCGATCTGTGTAATGTACTCTTCCACCTCATCCGCTGTCATACCGAGACCATTATCGATAAACTGCATGGTCTTGGCTTCCGGATCCACAATGACCTGAACCTTTGCCTTATAATCATCCGGCAGCTGATACTCTCCCATCACATCCAGCTTTTTCAGCTTGGTGATGGCGTCGCATCCGTTGGAAATCAGCTCACGCATGAATATGTCGTGATCGGAATACAACCATTTTTTAATGATCGGAAAAATATTATCGCTGTTGATAGACAGATTGCCATGTTTCTCTGCCATAGTAAATCACACTCCTTTTTTATTCTGACGGGCAGATCTTTTTCCGCCCTTTGTTATAAAAGGTAGTTTAGTACTGCAGTTTTCATTTGTCAAGAAAAATCAGCACTCAACCGAGGTGAGTGCTGATTTTTTTATATTTATTTTATTCTTTTTCGTATTATTTTCTCAAAACTGTGCCGGATCATCTGAAAAAACTCTTTTTCTTCCCAAACATTTCTGCAGAATTCATGATCACGAATGCATCTTTCGGCATTCAAAACATTTCCTTCCTGTGCTGAAAAAAAGCTGCCGCCGGTATTCAGAACCTAAGCGACAGCATTTTAAACAATATTTTATACTTCCAGTATCAGATAGGTACCGTCTCCCACAGCAAACACTTCCGAAGCATCCATAAGATCCTCATCTGACATACCTTCCACATCTGCTCCGGCGGATTCCATATATTCTCTAACCTCTTTGACAGACCGAACGACTACTGCCATACAGTCTTCCAAAAACTCCTCTGCTTCTTCATACGTCTCTGCCACAGGCTCATCGTAAAGCTGTCCCTGATTTTTCAGAAAAGCAAGAATGCACTCTTCACTGTATTCTCCCATACCGCATACCTCCATTATACAAATGTTCCATCTAATATTTTCTGCAGTCCATGTTCTACTGTATCTGTATGGCGGGAACACATATCCCGGATTCCCGGCACTGCCGTCTGCATCGTCACAGGCATTCCCACATATGACAGCATCTCCAGATCATTATAGTTGTCACCGAAAGCCACACACTCGTCCGGAGCTATGCCCAGACGCTCAAGAATCTTTTCCAGTCCGGTGCGTTTATTGACATGTTTTGGCATCATATCCAGCCAGGCATTGCCGCTGGTTACCACATGCACCCGGTCACCATACTTGTCGTGCCAGTATTTTGCATGAGACTCTATACCGTCCCTGGCATACACCGATATTTTAAAGTAGGGCTCCTTAGTAGAAAAGATATCTTCCACAACGGTTACATTGTTTCTCACCACATCTCGCATGTGCACCACATAGGATCCTTCCTTTGGCATCAGATAACTGGTGTGAACCCCGGACAAAAGAACCTCTTCTCCTGGTCTGGAAAGTATATCCTGCATGATCTCCTGTCCGAGTTCTCTGTCCATCAGCTCCAGATGAAGCATCTCCTTGTCACAGAAGCTGAGACAGCCGTTCTCACAGATATAGGCGATTTCATCCGCCACCGGGGCAAACAGCCGACGCTGATTGTCGTACTGGCGTCCGCTGGCTGAGATAAATCGAATCCCCTTCTCCATGTACAAACGATGGATCAATGCACAGGTATCCTCCCGCAAAGACTGCGCTCCGTTAAGAAGCAATGTTCCGTCCAGGTCACTGGCTATCAGTTTAATCATATGTATTCTCCCTCACGGGCTACTATGCCCATATTAAAACGTAATTTGTCAGTCTGCAACCAGGCAGCTGCATTTTTCACCCATTATACAATAAAAAAGGTAATAATTCGTCAGCTTGTACAAAATCATAACCAGGAAGAAAACAGCTCATCTACAGCCTGTTCAACCTGTTCCACCGGCATAGTGGCATATCCAAGAAGCAGACAGTCCTTCAACGGATGATCAACAGGATTCTGAAAGAAATCTGACACACAATACAGCCGGATCCCCGCTTCTCTGGCTTTTTCCCGGTACAGCTTAACATCCTGCTCCCGCTCTGTCTCCAACACAATGTGAAGGCCTGCATTCTCCCCGTGGATCCGTACCGGAAAAGCCTGCCTTTTCACAGACTCCACCAGGCAGTCATGTTTTTCTTTATAAATACCTCTCATACGGTTCAGATGGCGTTCAAAATGGCCCTGCCGGATAAACTGCTCCATGACCCTCTGATCCACCCTGGACACCGTCGTGGAAAAGCAGGAAGCACGTTCCTTATATAAAGACAAAAGAGATTTTGGCAGTACCATATAGCTGATACGGATAGAGGGCGCAATAGACTTGGAAAAAGTTCCCAGGTAGATCACATGCTTACCTCCGTCATATCCCTGCAGTGCCGGCAGCGGATGCCCCGTATAACGGAATTCACTGTCATAATCATCCTCAATGATAAAACGTTCCTCCTTTTCCCTGGCCCAGCGGATCAGCTGTGTACGCCGTTCCATGGGCATCACCGTACCCGTAGGGAACTGGTGGGAAGGCATCACATAAGCAATGTCTGCCCCACTATCCGAAAGCTCCTCCACACACATACCCGCTTCATCCATGCCCACAGATGCCACACTGTAGCCCAGCGTCTTAAAACAATGATAAGCATTCAGATACGTAGGATTCTCCATGGCGATCCGCCGGTTCTTCCCCAAAATCACCGAAAGCAGCATCAAAAGATAATCATTTCCCGCGCCGATCACGATCTGAGAAGCCGA
This sequence comes from uncultured Lachnospiraceae bacterium, assembly GCA_945788595.1. Lineage (GTDB taxonomy): Bacteria > Bacillota > Clostridia > Lachnospirales > Lachnospiraceae > UBA11957. The sequence continues at coordinate 554 of CALZMS010000187.1, read as the reverse complement.
ACACTCCACACCCCTGGCATAATGCAGATACTCCCGCAAAGCCTCACGAAGCCCCGGATCCCCCTGCGCCTGCCCCTGCTGAAACATATGCTGCTCCGTATCCAAAATCGCTGTCCTGGCCAGCCGGTTCCACGTAGCAAAAGGAAAACCATTCTCATCGATCCCATTCAGCGAAAAATCATACCGCCAGACCGCAGGCTTCGTTTCCTCCACCACATTCTCCACAGCATCATCCACCGGCAGCTCATACAACGTTTCCACATCACAGACAAAAAAACCCTTACACGGAACCGGAGAAATATATCCCTCATCCTGCAGTTTCGCATAAGCCAGATCCACCGTACTCCGACTCACCTGCAAACACTCCGCCAAAGACCTCGCCGAAGGAAGCTTCACCCCACACTCCATCCGCCCACTGCGGATCTCACTGCGGATATACTCATAAATCTGCTCATACAGCGGAGTCTTCTTATTTACATCCAGAAGAATGGTCAACTCCCTCACATGCTTCACCTTGTCCTTTCAAAAACACAGGAGCCGCCATACAGTTGCCG
>CALZMS010000186.1 GCA_945788595.1 uncultured Lachnospiraceae bacterium | reverse complement strand
ATCCACCTCCGGCTTTTCATCCAGAAGCTTGAAAATACGGTCTGCTCCCGCAAGAGCCATGACAATGGCATTCAGCTGCTGGCTAATCTGGTTGATAGGCATGTTAAAGCTTTTATTAAAGGTCAGGAAGCTGGCCAGCTTACCAAGCGTTAGACCACCAAAACCACCGATGGCCATAGCACCACCTACAATAGCGATCAGAACATAGCTGATATTTCCGATCTGAGCGTTAATGGGCATCAGAATATTGGCAAAGGTATTGGCATTTTTAGCACTATCAAAAAGCTGGTCATTCAGTTTATTAAAATGCTCAATACTCTGTTCCTCATGGCAAAATACTTTGATAACCTTCTGACCATTCATATGTTCCTCAATGTAACCATTTACCTTACCCAGATCTCTCTGCTGTGCCAGGAAGTAACGGCCACTGAGACCGGCCACATTTTTCGTCACAAAAAGCATGACAACAACCATAGCCAGAGTAACACCGGTCAGCGGAATACTGAGCTTAACCATACAGATCACCACACTGACGATGGTTACCAGACTGTTGACAAACTGCGGAATACTCTGGCTTACCATCTGGCGCAGTGTATCAATATCATTGGTATAAATAGACATGATATCGCCATGGGAATGGGTGTCAAAATAAGAGATCGGCAGAGACTCCATATGCGCAAACATGGCATCTCTGAGACTTCTCAATGTACCCTGGGTAACCACCACCATAATCTGATTATAGATTAAAGCAGACAATACACCCAGAAGATAAAATCCTGCCACACGCACGATAGCGGCAGTCAGCGGTCCGAAATCCGGATTCTGATTGCCCAGCATAGGCACAATATATACATCGATCAGCTGCTGCATAAACATGGTACCCTGTACATTACAGATAACACCCACAAAGATCAGCACGATAACCACACACATCTGCGGTCCATACAAATGCATCAGATAACGCATCAGCCGTGCAAAGATCTTGCCCGGATTGTCAAGCTTCGGTCTCGGTCCGCGGTTTTTCGGCCCTGGCCCTTTAAATGTTCTTGCTTTTTCTTCAGCCATTACTGTGTACCTCCTTCCTCGATATCAAAATCTCCGGATCCGGAAGTCTGGGATTCGTAGACATCACGATAGATCGCGTTATTTGCCAGCAGCTCCTCGTGGGTGCCATAGCCATTAATCTTTCCGTCTTCCAGAACAATGATATGATCCGCGGATTCGATACTGGAAACTCGCTGGGCAATAATAATCTTGGTGGTACCCGGAATATGCGTCGCCATAGCCTTTCGGATGCGTGCATCTGTAGCCGTATCTACGGCACTGGTACTGTCATCCAGAATAAGTATTTTCGGATTTTTCAGCAGGGCTCTGGCAATACACAGGCGCTGCTTCTGTCCGCCGGAAACATTGGTACCGCCCTGTTCGATATACGTATTATAACCCTCCGGCAGCTTTTCTATGAATTCATCGGCACAGGCCAGACGACAGGCCTCTTTGCATTCCTCGTCGGTGGCGTCCTTATTGCCCCATTTCAGGTTGTTCAGGATCGTACCGGAAAACAGTACATTTTTCTGCAAGACCATAGCCACGTTATTTCGCAGGGTCTCCAGATCGTACGTGCGGACATCCTTGCCGCCTACGTATACGGCACCCTCTTCCACGTCATACAGGCGGCTGATCAGGTTCACCAGACTGGATTTTGAAGAACCGGTACCGCCGATGATACCAACTGTCTCACCAGATTTAATATCCAGGTTGATATCCTGCAGTACATTCTGTCCGCTGCCCTTTCTATAGGAAAAGCTGACATGATCAAAACGGATGCTGCCGTCTTCGATATCGAAATCCGGATTTTCCGGATTGACAAGATCAGCTTTCTCCTCCAGCACCTCAGCCACACGCTTGGCACTGGCACCGCTCATGGTGATCATAACAAAGACCATGGACAGCATCATCAGGCTCATCAGGATATTCATACAGTAGGTCAGAAGGCTCATCAGCTCACCAGTGGTCAGTGCATCCTGTACAATCATCTTGGCACCCAGCCAGGAGATCAGGATAATACAGGTATATACTGTCAGCTGCATGATGGGATTATTAGCCACAACAATGCGCTCTGCCCGCACAAACATACGGTATACATTTTCGCTGGCCTTGTGAAAACGGTTCTTTTCATAATCCTCACGCACATAAGCCTTCACCACACGGATAGAGGAAACATTTTCCTGTACGCTGGCATTTAAGTCATCGTACTTTTTGAAGGTTGCCTCAAAATACTTGGCTGCCTTTGGAACCATGATGCACAACACTGTTCCCAGAAAAATAACGGCAATCAGATAAACAGTGGCCAGCCGCGCATTGATCGTAAACGCCATGATCATGGCGGTGATCAGACTGATAGGTGAGCGGACAAACATACGCAGAATCATCTGGTATGCATTCTGCAGGTTAGTCACATCCGTAGTCATACGGGTAACCAGACCGGCTGTGCTGTACTTGTCAATGTTTGAAAAAGAAAAGGTCTGGATATTTTCGTACATGGATTTACGCAGGTTTCGGGCAAAACCGGCGGAAGCCTCTGCTCCGAATTTGCCGCCCAGTACACCGAACAGCAGACCGCAGAAAGCTGCCACAACCATGATCGCGCCGACTTTATAGATATGCTCCATATTGCCGGCATTGACACCGTCATCAATGATAGACGCCATCAAAAGAGGTATGAACATCTCAAAGATAACCTCCATAATCATACAAAGAGGTGTGAGAATGGATACCTTCTTAAACTCTTTGATCTGTCCCATAAGAGTTTTCAGCATGTTATCACTCCTTTACGTTCTGTTTGATTTTATTTAAAACACGGATAAAGATTTCAAATTCTTCATCTGTGATATTTTCCCGATACATCTGTTCATCCCGTTGAAACTGAGCGCCCATTTTTTCTTCGTATTCCCGACCTTTGTCGGTCAGGATCAGTTTTTTCAGACGGGCGTCTCTGGGAACACTGACTCGCTTGATGAAGCCTTTCTGCTCCATCAGTTTGATGATACCGGCCACCGTGGATTTGGTGATACCAAATTCCATCTCGATGTCTTTCTGAAAAATATCCTTATCCTGATTCATCAACAGATATTTGACGATCCAGCCATTCATCACTGTTACCTGATCGTAGCCGTACTTACGGCCCTGTGCCAGCATATTGCGGTAGATCAGATTATCCACCTCATGTATGGCTTTGCCAATATGGAACTCTGCCGGGTTACCTGGCAGATCATTACCATTTTCACACATGAGAAAATCACCTCCTACTATTGTTATAGTTCGGGCACATATTGTTTGGTCACGAACAATTCGCCTACGAACTTTATTTTAGGACGCTTTTACCATATTGTCAATTGTGTTTTTATATATTTTCACCAAAATATCACAACTTGAATTGTTTTATACATATACTACTATGTTCGGTAAAACAATGAACATTGTGCAGCAGCGGCGAAAGGACAGCCCTTTGGTATGTATATAAACTTTCATGCTCCTCCTGTGCTCGCTCCGAGCCTGTAGTCTCGG
>CALZMS010000185.1 GCA_945788595.1 uncultured Lachnospiraceae bacterium | reverse complement strand
CTGGGGCAGTGCATCCGTCTTTTTCACATCCTTTTTTTTCAACGTGTGGACGTAAAAGGCATACTGAATATGCTTTTTCAGAGTCTGCAGCCAGAAAACATCATCATTTTTAAACAAGCCGTCATCCTTCGTGCGGTACAGTGTCAGTACAGCCAGAATTTTATTACCCCAGGCGATGGACATCTGCAGGGTATCGTAAATATTGTAGCGATTGTAGAATTTCCGGTAGATCGGCGAATTGAGCCGCTGGTGATCTTTTAGAAGATCGCTTTCCCGGATGACCATGGATTCGGAAGCGTGGATAAACCAGTCTGTGTGATCGATGCTTTCCAGTTTCATATATTCCCGTTCTGTTTTTTCAAAGGAGGCAGGGAAGCAGTAGGGATCGGCGAGATAAAGGGAGCCGTCTGTGTTTTCTACCATAAAAATGCTGCCGTAGCTGAAAGGGATAAGAAGCTTCAGCCGCTGCAGGCAGATGGTCTTGACCATGGACAGATTTTCGGCAGTCTGGAGCTGGTAGATGAAATCACTTAAAAGAAGCAGTTCGTTTTTTTCCATTACAGTATCCCCTGGTATAGTTTTTAAATATATAAATGCACTTTCATAACGCTAAGATCTGAAAAACATTAAAAGCAGAAATAATACAATACGTTTGCGTGTCTTTTGGCAAGCTGTAAGATGATTTTGCGGTTTATCTCAGCTTATCAGTTTACTCCATTTATACTATAGGAAAGTCTTTATATAGCAAAAGATTACATATAGTATAAAACAATACAGTAAAATATACAAGGAAATACTTTAAAATAAGCCAATATACTTAAAAACAAGTATTAATTACCATGAAATGAGCATATAAAAAGTAAGGCAATTCTGGTAAAGTAAAACTATCAAAAAGAACGATACGAAGGCGTATCTGACATATGTCAGGTGCGCCTTTTTGCATAGGAAATAACCCATGCAGAGGATGTTATGAAAAAAGGAGGAAAGAAACATGGCAGCAAAAGAACAGGTAATCAAAGATCTGGATAGAGTGATTGGTCTGATCAAGACGGATACAAAGGATATTCCGGCGGAAGAAAAGAAACAGATGGTGGCAGAGACACTGGATCATTTTGATAATTATGTAAGCCCCGGCTGGCTGAAATACCGTAAATCCGTTTCTTCTGACTCTGAGGGAGGAGCGGTTCTGGAATGGCAGGATGAAGGTGCTTACTGCTATGGACTGAATGGAGAGCAATTTATCGACTGCCTTGGCGGTTTTGGTATCTATACCTGTGGACACAGAAATCCGGAAATTCTGGATGTGGTAAAGGCTCAGCTTGACCATCAGGCTCTGCATTCCCAGGAGCTTCTGGATCCCCTTCGCGGCTATCTGGCAAAAGCTGTAGCCGATATCACACCGGGTGATCTGCAGTACTGCTTCTTTACCAACGGTGGAGCAGAGGCCGTAGAGATGGCCTTAAAACTCGCCCGTATCGCTACAGGCGGCAGATGGTACATTTCCACTGTAGGCGCTTTCCACGGAAAATCCATGGGCGCTATTTCCATGGGCGGTAAATCTACTTATCGTGTGCCCTATACTCCGATGGTACAGCAGGTACAGCATGTGGAATACGGTGTAGCTGAGGATGTGAGAAAAGCGATCCGCAATCTGGTAGCTGTCGGTGAGAAGGTAGCCGCTGTGATTCTGGAGCCGATCCAGGGTGAAGCCGGTGTTATCATTCCTCCGAAAGGATATCTGCAGGAAGTCAGAGAAATCTGTGACGAATACGGCGTGGCACTGATCTTTGATGAGATCCAGACCGGAATGGGACGTACAGGTACCATGTGGAGATGTGAAGCAGAGGGCGTTACTCCGGATATCATGACATTCGGTAAAGCCTTCGGCGGTGGTATTACACCGATCACCGGTATCATCTGTAAACCGAAAATGTGGACACAGCAGCTGATCGACAATCCGTGGCTGTTAGGTTCCCCCACCTTCGGCGGAAACCCGATGTGCTGTGCAGCAGCTATTGCTACGATCAAATATATGCTGGAAAACGATATTCCGGGTGTATGTAAGACAAAAGGTGAATTCCTGAAAGCAGGACTTGAGTCTCTGGCTGAGAAATATCCGGAGATCATTCAGGAAGTTCGCGGTACCGGTCTGATGCTGGCTGTAGAATTCAACAACTGCGAGCTGGGCTATGATGTATCCAAAGGATTATTTGCCCGCGGTGTTCTGACAGCAGGTACACTTGTAAATGCCAAGACCATCCGTTTTGAGCCCACAGCCGTAATTTCCGAGCAGGATATGAAGGATGTTATTGAGCGTATGGATCAGGCACTGGCAGATACAAAGAAAAATTTCTGCGTATAAGCAAAGAAAAGAAAATCTGCTCATATAAGCAAGATCGTATAAACATTACAAAGTAACCCTAAACAAATGAGCAAATTACATGCAAAGAGGCATGGTCTGTGACAGACTGTGCCTCTTTGCTTTTTCTTGCCAAACATATCAATGAATGATCCGGTGGACCATTTATTGATGGTAAAAAAGGAGGAGTGATATGTCTACCGGATTGATTGCTGTATGCATTATCATTGTTGTTATTGTGGGTGCCATTGTTACCAGACGCTGCACAGAATTTCTGTTTCTCGGATCCATTCTCGGTGCGCTGGTTCTTTATGGAAAAAATATGCCGATGGAATATGTGGGCATTCTGGAAAGTGTTGTGGGAAATGAGGACAATGTGTGGCTGTGGCTGGTCTGCGGCCTTTTCGGCAGTCTGATCGCCCTTTTGCAGGCATCTAAAGGAACCTTCGGTTTCCAGCGGATCATGGAAAAGCTCTGTAAAACAGAGAGAAAGACCATGCTGGCATCCTTTATCTTAGGTATCCTGATCTTTGTGGATGATTACCTGAACGTGCTGACCGTTGGTGTCTGCATGAAAGGTCTGTATGATAAAAAGAAAGTTCCGCGTGAGTCACTGGCCTTTATCCTGGATTCCACAGGAGCTCCGGTCTGTGTTCTTTTGCCGTTCTCGACCTGGGCGGTGTTTTACGCGAATTTGTTTTATAACGAAGAACTGGTCAATTCCCAGTTCTCTTCAGGAATAAGCGCATATATTCATGCGATCCCTTACTGTTTCTATCCGTTTATCGCATTGTTTATCGTATTCCTGTTCTGTATAGGCTGGTTCCCGAAGCTTGGCCCCATGAAAAAGGCTTATCAGCGTGTGGCTGAGACCGGTATGGTATATTCTGAGGCCAGCAAAAAATATAATATGGCTGAGCCGGAATACACAGAAGGCGGAAATGTCTGGGATTTCCTGATCCCGATCATTCTTCTTGTTGCCGTGGGTATTGCTTCCGGAGAGATTCTGCTTGGCGTACTTGTTGCCATCGTTGTCTGCCTGATTTTGTATGTGCCGAGAAAACTGATGTCTATGGAAGACTTCCTGAATCTGATGATCAGCGGTTTCGGTTCCATGCTTTCTATTTTCTTTATGCTGGTGGGTGCATTCTCTCTGGCAAATGTGTGCTCCGGACTGGGTCTTACGGAATATCTTATTGAAATCGTGAAGCCGTTTCT
>CALZMS010000184.1 GCA_945788595.1 uncultured Lachnospiraceae bacterium | reverse complement strand
TGGGGCGGTGGCTCATTCTCTGTCCGTCCTCAAAATAAGAGGAGTGTGTCACTCTTTCTGTCCGTTCTCAAAATAAGAGGAGTGCGCCGCTATTTCTGCCGATCCTCCAGATCAGAGGAGCCCCCTATTCCTGCGTTCTATGCATCATCTCATGCTCCGCAGTAATTTCCCGATGAATCGTATAACTGTCCCACATGCAATTCGACAGCGTCAACACCGCCTTCAGCGGAATAAACACTCCTGCCTTCCGAAGTCCCTGCAGCATCTGGTTCAAAAGACCATCCGGAAGAAAACAGAAGATCAGCATTTCATCAGAAAAATCAGCCATATCCGCTTCCGGCAATGCATCAGAGCTTCTATCCAAACTTTTCTCCATTTCACCGGAACTTTCATTCAAATGAACATCCATTGGTGCAATATCCATCCCCGCCAGACGGCCGATCGGCTCACCATATCTGTCCTTTTCCACGATGCGTGCCCGAATCTTCAGACGGAGCACCAATGCTTTGATTTTCTTTTTTTGTTCCTCATTTGTAATGTTATATAGTAGTATTTGTGGTGTCATAACTTTCCTTTCTTTCGTTTTACAAGTAGCCTCTTGCCTGCTCCTTTTATTTTTGTTAGAATAAGGTAACTGTCCAGCATCCTATATTTAATGGTAGGGATTCTGTCAAATCTATGGTTTCCACCCGCAGATACCTGCCCATCATGTGTCTGTATGGATAATAGTGAAAGGCTGAACGGATTCTATAATTCCACAGGAGGTACAGTCTATGAGCGACGAATACAAGTACAACTACAATAAACTGGAGCAGTCGGATAAATTTTATGCCGACACTGAGGAATTTCAGAAGGAAGACCAGCCGAAGGAAAAAGCCGAGACCTGGGCAGAAGATGCAAGAGACGATCTGGAAGACTGGATCGAAGGTCAGGGCATTCAGCTTCGTTACTGATCCGTATTTTCTAAAAAATGCAGAGCAGTGTGGCAGTAGAAATATACAGCTTTAGTCAGTACTGCTTCATCAAATGTATAATCCGGCTGGTGCAGCACAGCGCTGGTGCTCGCGGGAAAAAGCAGATAAGCGGCTTCGCCGCCATGGCTTTTGACCGCCTCCATCAGATGTGCAGCATCTTCGCTGGCCATAAAGGCAGTGGACTTCAACGGGGAAGTCTGCACAGGAAGAGATGAATCCTGAAAAAGGCGGTTCAGCTCTTCTGTGAGATATTGTGTGCTTTTCAGCGAAGGCGCACTGCCGGCAATCTGTATTTCGCTTTGCAGGGAAAATTCCCGGGCAGTATCCTGAATCGTCCGGATGACCATATCCGTCAGCAAATCATTTTTTTCTGTGTTTTTTCCTCTGACTTCAATTTCCATACTAGCAAGATCAGCTAAAATATTGCGGTTTGTACCGGCGGACAGTGTACCTACATTGAGTATAGTATTGCTGGTTTTATCCTCTGTGAGGGCATACAGCCGGCTTAGAAGACTTCCCACACCGGGCATGACAGACAGTCCATCCTGAGGATGGGCGGCATGAGCTGCTTTTCCGCGGTAACGCACATCCAGCTTTGTGGTTGCCAGAGAACCGTCTGTGACAATAAAGTCTCCCGTTGCTTCGGGATACTGGGAAGCTGGTACGATATGGCCGGCCAGAAAGATATCTGTGGTATTCATAAGCCCGCTTTCTGCAATAGGACGAGCGCCGCGGCAGCCTTCTTCTGCAGGCTGAAACAGTATCTGCAGCGTTCCATGGAGTTGATCCCGGTGCATACTGAGCAGCTTTGCCGTCATCAGGCCAATAGCAATATGTCCATCGTGACCGCAGGCATGCATACGGCCATCTGTTTCAGAACGAAATTGCTCTGTTGTCGGCAGATGCGAGACAGAGGTGCTTTCCTGTATAGGCAGACCATCAATGTCGAATCTTAATGTGATGACCGGGCCCGGTCCGCAATCTGAAACAGCCAGAAGTCCCGTAGTGCGATCTTCAACAGGCAGTTCTTTAAGCGTAAATCCCAGAGGAGTCAGATAGTCCCGGATCATTTTTGTGGTACGGACTTCCTCCCATGCTGTTTCCGGACAGCGGTGAAAACTGCGCCGCAGGCGGATCAGCTCATTTTCATGTTGCAGCAGTTCTTCTGCCAGAATATCCTTCATATCATTTCCTTCTTTGTGTCGTTGAATTAACGCTATTACTATACATCATTTGAAAAAAAGACTCAACGGAAAACAGGATGCATTTGTTGGCGGCTCTGTCAAAATATGGTATACTATCTGAAAAGTGTATTTGCCAGGGAAAGGAGTGCAATATGACATCCGTAGAACAGTTGCAGAAAATTATTGATGAACATGACAATATTGTATTTTTCGGCGGAGCCGGGGTATCCACAGAAAGCGGCATTCCGGATTTTCGCAGCGTGGACGGTCTGTATAATCAGAAATACGATTATCCGCCGGAAACGATCCTGAGTCATACGTTTTTCATGAGAAAACCGGAGGAGTTTTACCGCTTTTACCGGGAGAAGATGCTGATCACCGATGCTGAACCTAATGCGGCGCATAAGAAGCTGGCTGAGCTGGAAGCTGTCGGAAAGTTAAAAGCAGTGGTGACACAGAATATCGATGGACTGCATCAGAAAGCCGGAAGTAAAGCAGTATATGAGCTTCACGGTTCTGTACTTCGCAATTACTGTATGAAATGCGGCAAATTCTACAGCGCTGAGGATCTGATGAAAACCACCGGAGTACCGCACTGCAGCTGCGGCGGCACGATCAAGCCGGATGTGGTATTGTATGAAGAAGGTCTGGATTCCGGCACGATCCAGTCATCTATCCGGGCAATTTCAGAGGCTCAGGTTCTGATCGTCGGCGGCACATCGCTGGCCGTATATCCTGCTGCAGGTCTTATTGATTATTTTGAAGGAGAAAAGGTGGTACTGATCAATAAGGGGGCTACATCCAGAGATGCCCATGCAGATCTGGTGATCAAAGAGCCTATCGGACAGGTATTAGGGCAGATACAGGTACGTTAAACTATCTGGTTACCGTATAAAAAAGAATTTGCAGGAACAGATGGCGATTATGTATAAAAAAATGAAGACGGAAGGAACAGGCAGTAATTTCGCATAAAAGAATTGGAGGGTGTGTGAATAGATGGTATTTGAAGTCGGAGATGTGGTGAAGTTAAAAAAGAAACATCCCTGCGGCAGTTTTAACTGGGAGATCCTCAGGGTGGGAGCGGATTTTCGTCTGAAATGCGAGGGCTGCGGCCATCAGATCATGGTTTCCCGGAAACTGGTGGAGAAAAACTGCAGGGAACATATTAAAAACGAAAATGACCTGTAAAACAAGGGAAAATGCTCATGAAAAAATGAGTCCGGGTGATGCAGGCCGGTTTTACAAATGAACAGCGGATAAATGGCAAAAATCCGGCGAAAAGATAAAAAATTCCTTGCTTTTTCTACGGTGCTGTGGTATTATTTCGACTTGTGATATATATTTTATTCCTTGTTCCCTGAACATCAGGGGGCCAGAGACCAGAAGGAGGTAATGAGCATGAGCAAATATGAATTATGTT
>CALZMS010000183.1 GCA_945788595.1 uncultured Lachnospiraceae bacterium | reverse complement strand
CCGTAGGCAGACTTCCAATTGGAGTAGGAGCTGTTAATGAGGTCAGTATAGTAATAGCTTAACTCAACACTGTTGAACTCGTGGTTATCGATCACAGCGGCAACGGTGTTCTTTTCGGCAATACCGGAGTTCTTATAATAGTTCGTACCGACAATAGCCAGACAGGCAACCAGAACAACGACAATGGCCACCACAAAAATAGCGGTGTAGATTTTCAGGCTTCTTGCCTCTTTCTGCTCCTTGCGCTGCTTTTCGGTAAGCTGCGTGGCATTTTCTTCCTTACGGAGCTTTTTCTTAGCGGATGCGCTCATGTAATCATTTCCTCTCATTATACGCTTGTAAAATCCTTGCCGCAACGCGGGCAACAAGTCATAACATTATAACCTAAAATTCTCTTGGTTGCAAGTCCTTTTCTGGCTGGAACCCGAAATACGCAAAAAAATTTACATAATTTGCATAAAAAACATGGGGAGCAAGCTCCCCATGCCATACCCGCTTCGGCCGTAATGCATCCAATTATGACCTGCACGAAATGGCAGGTGGGTTGCCGCTCCCGGTCATTACTGCTCCCAGCATCCGCCGCACGTCAAAGCGTGGGCGGGAGGTCTGCAAACAGACAGGGAAATCTAACATCCCAATTAAAAAATGTGGGTCCAAAAGGACACATTACGCACCAAGCAGGCAGTTTTTATTCCTCTGTATCTTCTTCATAGAGCTGATCCATGATCAGATTGTAGACAGTTTCCAACTCCGTGTCATCTTCCACGGCACAGAGAATCGGCTCCCCGTCTTCTTCTACGGATTTCAGAATGCTGACCTCCAAATCTGCATCCTCGCTTCCTGCCAAGGTAACCGCCAGATAAGTCTCACCGTTGTATTCCACACTGCTGAGTACTTCCAGCTCAAATTCCGTGCCGTCTTCGTCCACAATGGTAATAAAATCAGAACCGTATTTATCGGGCATATTGGGCACCTCCAGATCATTTATTAACTGTCCTTATTCTAACCCGAAACGCCAAGAAAATCAAGAGGAAATAAGCTGGGAATGACATAAGCAGGAAGGAGGCTGCTGATCACAGTATTTGAATGTGGGAAAGGATAATGCGAGTAATATCCCGGATTGGGTACAAAATGAGAAAGTACGGTGTGTTCTTTGCAAGATGCTATATATAATCTATCCTTATGACAGAACACCTGCATTTTAACGGTTAATTCACAAATTGGGGCTTTCGTTTTTGAATTGTATATGCTATAATCTATGCGTGAATGTATGCTTTGATACAGATCTGAACAGAAAGTTTTCACCGTAGCAGCTGTTTTGCTGCGCTTATGGAGGTATTGATAGAATGTTCGACAGAAAGAAAAAGGAAAGCCGGCAAAAGCCGCAGCGGCAGGAGTGGAAGCCCAACGGATTCCTGCGGGTGATGTATGCGCTGTGGCGTGTTGCTTTCGGTGCATTCAAGATTGCACTGGGTGCTGTGGGCACGATTCTGATCATCGGTGTGATCTGCGGCTTTGTTTTTGCGGGTGTTTTGGGCGATTATCTGCAGGATGATATTCTCCCAATGGCAGATATTGATATTGATAGCTATGATCTGGAGCAGACCTCCTTTATGTACTGTCTGGATTCTAACGGCAATATTCAAAAATATCAGGAAATTTTTGCGAAAACCAGCAGCTCCTGGGTCGACTTTGAGGACATTCCGGAGGATATGATCTATGCCACGGTGGCCATTGAGGATCACCGCTTCTTTGAACATCAGGGCGTTGACTGGGTCACCACCATTAAGGCCTGTGCCAGAATGTTCTTTGGTGATGACTCTGCCGGTGGTTCCAGCATCACCCAGCAGCTCATCAAAAATATGCTGCTGACAGAGGATGAGACTGCTGATGATGTCACCGTCCAACGTAAAGTGTTGGAGATTTTCCGGGCGGTACAGTTGGAAAAGCGCTATGATAAGAATGAAATTCTGGAGCTTTATCTGAACTTTATTTACTTGGGTCAGAACTGCCGTGGTATCCGCAGTGCGGCGGCCACCTATTACGGAAAAGAAGTGGAGTGTCTGACCGCTGCCGAATGTGCCAGTATTATCGGCATTACCAATTCTCCCACATGGTACGACCCCTACCAGAATCCGGAGAATAATGAGAAGAGAAAAGAAGATATCCTCTGGGCCATGAACAAGTATGGCTGGCTCACGGATGAAGAATACGAGCAGGCACTGGACGAGGAACTGGTGCTGAAGAACGGTATCGATCTGCCCGATACCATGGCACACTGCAAGAATAAAGAATGTAATTACAAAGGCATCGTCAGTACACTGATCCAGCGCGATGATAAGTACTATTGCCCGGATTGCAACGCGGAAGTGCCTGTTTCGGACGTTGACGCTCAGAACAACTATAGCTGGTTTGCCGATACGGTTCTGGAGGATGTGGCAAAGGCATTTGCGGAAAAGAACGATATGACCTGGAACAGCGCCACGAAAGATCTGATTCTGCAGCAGATCAAGACCGGCGGCTACCACATCTATACCACCATTGACCTGGATGTGCAGAAGCAGGTGGACAAGATCTATACGGACTTGTCCCAGATTCCGGAAACAAGAGGCGGCCAGCAGCTTCAGTCCGCAATCGTGGTGATTGACAATACTACCGGCGATATTGTGGCCATGGCAGGCGGCGTGGGGAAAAAGACCGGCTATGACGAATGGAACCGTGCGACGGACGCAAGATTGCAGTCCGGCTCATCCATCAAGCCTCTATCCATTTACGCCCCCGGCTTTGAGCAGGGCACGATTTCTCCGGCCAGTGTGGTTCCGGATCTGCCACTGAACTATAATAACGGCGCATGGCCCAGAAATGACAGCCGTCAATACGGCTATTCCAGCACCATTTACAGCGGCGTATCCCGCTCGCTGAACGCGGTAGCGGCCCAAACGCTGGACATCATCGGGGTCAATTACGGCTATGATTTTGCAAAGAATAAGTTTGGCCTTACCTCTCTGGTCGATGAATATGTGGACGCTGATGGTACTACCCATAGTGACAATTCTTTTGCACCGCTGGCAATGGGTGCCCAGACCTGGGGCGTTCGTGTGCGGGATATGGCGGGCGCGTTTGCGACCTTCGCCGGTAACGGTATTCGCCGGGAGGAACGTACTTTCACCAAGGTATATGACAGTGACGGCAATCTGATTATTGATAACACCCAGGATCAGGAGCAGATTCTCAGTCAAAAATCTGTCAATTATATGAATTACTGTCTGATCAATGCCACTCAGACCGGCACGGGTCGTGAAGCGGACTTCAGCGGTCATACCGTTGCAGGCAAGACCGGCACCACCGGCGACAACAAGGATCGCTGGTACTGCGGCTTCACCGGCTACTATACCGCTGCCGTGTGGACTGGCTTTGATACGCCGGAAGTTGTACGTCCGGTTTCCGTAGGTAACCCTGCGGCAACTCTCTTCCGCAAGGTGATGCAGCCCCTGCACGAAGGTAAGGAGCGCATGGCGCTCTATGATCCCAGCGGCATGATCACGGTCAGTGTATGTCTGGATTCCGGCAAGCTGGCAACGGAAGCCTGCA
>CALZMS010000182.1 GCA_945788595.1 uncultured Lachnospiraceae bacterium | reverse complement strand
TTCCGCTATTCCCGCCGTCCGGGGACGGCGGCTGCCGCCATGACCGGCCAGGTCGGCGGCGAAGAAAAAAACCGGCGCATCCAGCGGCTCCTGGCAGAGGGGAAAAAAGCCGAGAGGGCATATTTTGCGGGGTGTGCAAAGCGAGGAGAAATCCGGACGGTCCTGTTTGAAGAGGTGGAAGAAGGGCTTCTCACCGGCTACAGCGAAAACTATATCAAGGTCTACGCCGCCGGCGGAGAGGAATTGTTAAACAGTTTCCAAAAGGTAAGACTTTTAGAAGAATACAAAGACGGAATGAAAGGAGAACTGATCAATGGCTGACTGTATTTTTTGCATGCTTGCAAATCATGAAATACCAACCAATGTGGTCTATGAGGATGATCGCGTATTCTGTTTCCACGACGCAGAGCCGCAGGCACCGGTGCATGTGCTGCTGATTCCGAAGAAGCACATTACCTGTCTGGACGATGTGAAGGAAGAGGATCAGGAACTGCTGGGCTACATGATGTTTAAGATTCACGAGATTGCGGAATCTCTGGGACTGGAGAACGGCTACCGGGTGGTAAGCAACAACGGAGAGGATGCCTTCCAGACGGTAAAGCACCTGCATTTTCACATTCTCGGAAAGAGAAAGCTGACCTGGCCACCAGGCTGATGGAATGGCCACAGCAAAATTATAGGAAAAAACGGCCGGAGTGGATTTTGCTCCGGCTTTTTTCACATACAGCAGAAAAAGTCGAGTTTTCCGCCCGGAATGATTGTAAAATTGCAGTTGTCAGGAGGTGAAGAGAATGAGTAAGGAACATATTTTGGCGGTTCAGAGAATGCAGGAGTATATTGCTTCGAATCTGGAGAATGAGATCACCATGGCGGATCTGGCGCGGATTTCCCTGTTTTCTCCGTGGTATTCCTACCGGCTGTTTCGCCAGTATACCAGTCTGACACCGGCAGATTACATCCGCCGTCTTCGGCTTTCACGCTCTGCGCTGATGCTGAAACAGGGTGAGTGCAGAGTGTTTTTGTACAGCTGATGAGAAAGCCGGAGAGAAAAGTGATCCTGAAACGGGGAAAGTCCGCCGAAGATTATTTCGCATACTGCGAAGAGGTTGGATGCGATGTATGGGGAATCCTGATGAGCATGGATTCTCTTTGCGGGGAGCCGGTCTGCCTGTGGCTTCCGGACCGGTACAGAAAGCCGGATTCATCTGTGTATGTACAGGGGGTGGAAGCAGAGACGGAGTATACCGGACCGGTTCCGGAAGGTTTCGATGTGATTACCCTGCCGGAGGCGGAATACCTGGTATTTCAGGGGGAACCGTTTGAGGAGGAAAAATACTGCGAAGCCATCGATGCGGTTCAGCAGGCCATGGATCGATACGATCCATCCCTGATCGGTTACTGCTGGGACGGCGAAAATCCGCGAATCCAGCTGGAGCCGCGTGGGGAGCGGGGATATATCGAGATGCGGGCTGTAAAAAAACTATGCAAATAACAATCCCCATCCGACTGCAGCAATGATTTCTGCAATTACAGGGATGATTACTGTTGCTATAAAAATATCCTTATATGAATCCTTGTGTGTACAATGAGAAACTGCAAGCAGCGTGATGATAGCACCATTATGCGGCATCTTATCCATTGCGCTGCATCCGATTGCTGCCACACGATGCAGCATTTCCGGGCTGAGATCAATCGCAGCTGCCATTTCCATATATTTGTCAGCAAATGCAGACAGCGCAATGGAAAGGCCGCCTGATGCAGATCCTGTTGCCGCTGAAAGAATACCGGTTGATGCAATTTCTGATAACAGGAGTGATATGGGAGAGGTTCCTTTTCCGATGAGAAGGCTTGTCAGAAGCATAAATCCGGGTACGATTCTGATTACAGATCCGAAGCCGACAGCACATGCTGTATTCATCATTGCCGTTACTGCGCCCTTAGAACCTTCTGTAAGTGCGGCCGGAAGCATTTTCAGCTTGTTCACGTTGAAAATGAAGCATACGAAGATGCCAAGCATCAGAGCAATAATGATGTTCCACTTCAGAATGTTAAGTGCAATAAATACTGCTGCGAGAGGAAGCAATCCGGAAATCCAGTGCCAGGAAGGTATAGTATCATCACTTTCTGCTGCTGCCATAAGTTCATCCTCGACGAATCCGATTCCCAGCTTTCTCGTCTTTCGGATTCTCCATTCCGCATAAATGTATGCAGGGATAATTGCAATCAACCCTGCAGCAATTCCATAATAAGGTGCTGCAAACGCTGTCGTTCCGAAGTATTCCGCAGGAATCAGATTCTGGATCTGCGGTGTGCCCGGAAGGTATGTCATCGTAACACCAAAGGCACCAATTGCAATAATGCAGGGAAGCAGCGTACGCGGCAGATCAGCCGCCTTATATATTTCGTAACCCATTGGATACATAATGAATACAACAACGAAAAGGGAAACTCCGCCGTATGTCAGTGCCAGACATGGAATAAGGACGGCAAGAGCTGCAAATCGTTCTCCGATCAGTTTCACGATTACTTTCGCAAGGGATCTGGCAGCACCGGTGATATCCATGACTTTCCCATAGACTGCGCCAAAGAGGAAAGTCGGAAACCATGATGCAAAATAATTTCCAGCACCCTGCATGTAGTCTACTGTATAAGAAGAAAGCAATGTTCTGCCTTCACCCAATCCAGCACCGACAGAAAACAGAACCACAACAAAAGCACTTAACGGTGCAACCCATATAATGGAATGACCCTTGTATGCAAGAATAATCATTAAAATCAGACCAGCAAATATACCGATGAGGGATAACTCGTCCATAAAAAATCCTCCGCGTCTCAATCATATTTGTTTATTATAACAAAAAAGGATCCATAATACAATGGCTGTCTCACCACGGTTGCGCCCTCCCGGGTCCGAGTCCCCTATGGCCATTCATGAAATAAAAAACTGGAATGAGATAAAACCCATTCCAGTTTTTCAGTTGGTGCGGCCAACGGGACTCGAACCCGTACGCCCTGCGGACACAAGCACCTCAAGCTTGCCTGTCTGCCAATTCCAGCACAGCCGCACATCATATCATTTTCAGTTTTTCGTCAACGATAATATTTTACTTGCTTCCGACATGTTTGTCAACACATTTCTGAGAAATCGTACGGGTTTTTCATTTTATACAACCGAAGCAAACGGAATAATCAAGACCGAGTGAATGCTAACTTCGAGAACACATACATATCCTCATAAAAAATGCGAAAAGGGTCGGGGCGACCAATAGAGAATTCGCTGAAATCGCCTGAAAATACGAAAAATTAAAGTATTTTCAGGCGATTTCAGTAAATAACCGGCAATATCTGCGACTTTCTCAGTGAGCGACCCGACCCTTTTGAAGAAAAACCGTGCGATATGTATGGGTTAGTTGAATCAAACTGCATCGAACTAAATCAAACTGCGTGAACCGCGTCAAGCCGCGGAATCGACTCATCTCTTCGGCATTAACATGCCCACAGTTTCTCCCACCAGCATGCCCAGGCTGATTCCAAGCCCCAGGTTGAAGTGCATGGATGCAGCGAGCGCTACGCCGAAGCACATACCGATGCACA
>CALZMS010000181.1 GCA_945788595.1 uncultured Lachnospiraceae bacterium | reverse complement strand
CCCGGATGCATACCCGTCTCCAGCACCAATTTCGCACTGCCAAGCACCGCCTGAGCCGCAAAAGTATAGGCAGATTTTCTCGGCATACCGTCAGCCACCGCCGCGTCTGCCATAGCTTCAATAAACATAAATACATAAGCCGGAGCACTGCCGCTGACAGAAACTACCACATCCATCAGATTTTCTGTCACGATCTCAGTACGGGAAAAACCGCTGCAAAGCTCACGCACCGCTTCCAGTTCCTCCTTAGTCACTGTCGCTCCCGGGCAGATACCCATCATGCCCTCCCCCACCATAGCCGGCGTATTCGGCATGGTCCGCACGATCTTCATCGGCCCGCCAAACTGTTCCTCAAGCCAGTTAAGCGTTTTTCCCGGAGCAATGGATACCACGATCGTATTTTCTCCCACAGCGTCCCGGATTTCCTGTATCGTCTCCGCATAAAACTGCGGCTTCACCGCCAGAAACAGTACATCCGCAAAAGCCGCCACCTCTTTATTATCTGTTGTAATGCCGATCCCCAGCTCCTCTTGCAGCTGCTGTAAAGGTTCCACATGACGTCTCGACACCAGAATCTCCTCCGGCTTTGCCTTCTTTCCTTTTAAAATGCCCCGCACCATGGCGGTGGCCATATTTCCACATCCGATAAATCCTGTTTTCATAATTTTTTACACCTCCAGATAGTATTTATCTTACACCTTTTTCTTCGCCGCGTCACCCCAAACCCATACAGAACAGAGGCCTCTTGAATAAATCCATCTTTTTTCGATTTTTTTGATTTTGTCTAAGAAAAATGAAAAATCTTCGGGAATTATGAATGAATCTCTATCCATAGTTTGGTATCTTATACTCGTCAAGAGGATACAAACAAAAAACCAAATACCTGATTAATAAGGAGGTAATTATTATGAAATTAAGAAACATTACAAACGTAGAGAAATTCCTGGAAACCGTTGATCAGTGCAAAGGTGACGTATATCTGACAACTCCGCAGGGCGATCGCCTGAATCTGAAATCCCAGCTGACCAAGATGCTGGCTATGACTTCTGTATTTGATTCCGCTGAGATCAAAGAGATGGATCTGGAATTCACCAACCCGGAAGACGTATCCACAATGCTGCTGTTCAGTATGGAGGCTGCCTGCTAATTCACTTAGCGGCTTTTTCCCAAAAACAACCAAAGGTATACTGCAGTTTTTTCTTCCTTTCCCTTTCAAATTTTTCTGCAGTGTACTTCCTATATCAGAGCAGGTTTCCTGCTACAAATATTCCCCCGCATGTTTCACTCCATGCAGGGGATTTTCTTATCAGTCATATCTCAATCGTTCCGCCGGATCCTTTGTGATTTTCCTATCCTATTAATAATCCACTTTCATCAACATCAGACCCTCCGGCGGCGCTGTAGGCCCGGCCACTTTCCGGTCTTTTGCCTCCAGAATGGTTTCCATGTCCTCCGGATTCATCCGACCATAGCCCACTTCCAGTAAGGTTCCCACAATAATACGTACCATATTCTGCAAAAAACCTGTACCATGCACCCGAAAACGGATATATCCGCTCTTTTTTGTAATTTCAATGGTATCCACCACACGGACGGTGGATTTTTTCATTCGCGGATTACCGCAGAAAGAACGGAAATCGTGTTCGCCCTCCAGAATAGCTGCCGCCCGCTGCATAGCATCCACATTCGGGGATTCCTTCAACACTGTAACGTATTTCCGGTCAAATACCGGTTTCACCGGACCGTCAAAGCAAGTATACTGGTACGTCTTGCCCACGGCCTTGTATCTGGCATGAAAACGGTCCGAGGCCACCACCACATCCCGCACAGCAATATCATCCGGCAAATAGCGGTTAAAATAGTCCCTGATCTCTTCACAGCTCATATCTGTCTCAAACACAGCATGGGCTGTCATGGCTTTAGCATGCACTCCGGCATCTGTCCGTCCTGCGCCGATCACATCGGTAAAAGTCCCCGTCATTCGCTCCAGCACGCTTTCCAGCTTACCCTGGATCGTATCCCTGTCCGGCTGATGCTCCCAGCCAAAATACCGACTGCCGTCATAGGCGATCGTCAATTTATATGTTTTTTTCATGTGATTCCCTCCGATTATAAAGAGTGTAAACGAAACAGGCTTGGAATGCAAGCAACCTGAACAGGATTTATTGACACATACCATTGATTTTGCTAGAATGTTTCTGATTTACTTTCATACGTTAATACTATACCATAGATAATAAGGAAGGACGAAACTATATGCCTAAGTTAAATGAAAACTTTCTTCGCCTGAAAACCAGCTACCTGTTCTCTGAGGTGGCTCACCGTACAGCAGCCTATATCCAGGCCAATCCGGACAAACCGGTGATCCGTCTCGGTATCGGCGATGTGACAAAACCGCTGACAAAAAAAGTCATCGATTCCCTTCATGAGGCCGTTGATGAAATGGCTTCCGCTGAGACTTTCAAGGGCTACGGCCCGGAACAGGGATATCCGAAGCTTCGCGAAGCCATCAGCGCTTATTACGCCAAGAGTGGTGTAAGCGTGGATCCGGACGCAATCTTTATTTCCGACGGTGCTAAGAGCGATACCGGTAACATTACCGACCTGTTCGCTCACGATAATGTAATCCTGATCCCGGATCCGGTTTACCCGGTTTACGTAGATACCAATATTATGTGTGGCAACAGCGTGATCTACATGAACGGTACAGCTGAAAACGGCTTTCTTCCCATGCCCGACCACAGCCAGCACGTGGATCTGATCTATCTGTGCTCCCCCAACAACCCCACCGGTGCCTGCTACAACAAGGCGCAGCTGCAGGAATGGGTAGACTACGCACTGGCCAACGAAGCCATCATTCTGTTTGACTCCGCTTACGAGGCCTTTATCACTGATCCGGAACTGCCCCGCAGCATCTACGCCATCGAGGGTGCTAAAAAATGTGCTATCGAATTCTGCTCCCTGTCCAAGACAGCCGGCTTTACCGGTACCCGCTGCGGCTACACCGTAGTTCCCAAGGAGCTGGTATTTACCGCTTCCAATGGAACAGAAATGTCTCTGAATGCTATGTGGAACCGCCGTCAGAGCACCAAGTACAATTCCACAGCCTACATCATCCAGCATGCTGCTGAAGAGGTATTTACCGACGAAGGTATGGCTGAATGCAAAGAAAATCTGGCTTACTATCAGAAAAATGCCCGCCTGATCGCAGACACCATGACAGAACTTGGTATTCCGTTCACCGGCGGTATTCATTCCCCGTACATCTGGTTTGAGTGCCCCAACGGCATGGAAGCCTGGGAATGCTTTGATTACCTGTTAAATAACATCCAGGTGGTGGGAACACCGGGTGAAGGCTTCGGCGAAAACGGAAAGAACTACTTCCGTCTGACCGCTTTCGGAAGCTATGAGAATACCGTGGAAGCCATGAACCGCTTCCGTAAGCTTTTCGCAAAATAATGTTTGATACACACATGCACACCATACCGTTTTCCACGGACAGCGGTATGGTGTTTTCCGATTTACTTAAAGTACAGGAAGAAAAAAATATCGGTGTGATCCTGACAGAGCATATCGATCTTGCCTTCGGTGATCCATCGGAA
>CALZMS010000180.1 GCA_945788595.1 uncultured Lachnospiraceae bacterium | reverse complement strand
CTGGTGTACAGAAAATACGGAATTCAAATTCGTCAGCCGGTTTAACGCCAATAACCGGTCCAGTGGCAAACATGTACGGTCTCAGGTACAGTGTAGCTCCGGAACCATAGGGCGGAACGAATTCCTTGTTGGCTTCTACAACTTTCATGGCAGCCTCTACCCATTTGTCCTCCGGGAATACAGGCATTTCCAGTCTGCGGCAGGAATCTGCCATACGGGAAGCGTTCAGATCCGGGCGGAAGCATACGATTTTTCCTTCCTCTGTGGTGTAAGCTTTCAGTCCCTCAAAGCAGCTCTGGGAATACTGCAGTACACCGGCACACTCGGAAATCTGTACAGTTGCATCTGTAGTCATCTGTCCCTCATCCCAGGCACCATCTTTATAACGGGCAACAAAACGCTCTTTTGTCGGCATATAAGCGAATCCAAGATTGCCCCAGTCGATATTCATCTTTTCCATAATCTCAGGTCCTTTCTTGTCCCGTGACTGTTCACGGGTTACTCCTCTTCAAAGTTCTGTATTATTTTATACCTATCCGTATAACTCGTCAATATTTGTCCGCAAATTATTTTACCGCGTTAAAGGGCTGATAAGCGCAATTTTTCGTACCTTCCCAAACGCAACGGCTACGCCAGCTCCAGGCACAGGATTTCCTTTGTTTCTGCATCTTTGTAATACAACCAGCTTCCCACCACCTGCGGTCTGTCTCCTGTGATGTGCCCGAATTTGTCCTTCTCAAAACAACAGGTCTTTTCCGCCAGAACTTTTCTTTCTCCTGTTACAGGATCCAGCTGGGAAATGGACATATCGCCTTCCATTTCTGCCATATAGAGCATTCCTCCGGCAAAAAATACATACGTCATGGGACCGGCCAGGCGTTTTCTTTCCACTGCGCACGGATGCCCGGGATCCATGGTTTCATAATAACAGTCCGCATGTCTGGACTGCTCGATCACGGTACAGAGAAGCTCCCCGTTTTCAAAAGTACAGGCTTCCTTTAACAGCTCACTTTTTTCCCAGAAACGATCCAGCTGAAACGGTGTCTCACTGAGACGCTCTGCCTGAAAGCTTTCCATATTGATTCTGTAAAATACAGACACCTCCCGTTCAAAATCATCGTGCATGCCAAAAAACTCATCGCCGCTTACCCACCAGGCATCCTGTTTCAGGTTAAAATACTCGCTTTCCGCATCCATTCCGGCACTCTTCAGCGTGGAAAGATCCACCCGCACGATCATGCTGTGCTCTGTCTTTGTACTATAATACAAATATTTATCCGTCAGATTCAGATGGTGCGGGAAACTGCCCACAGCATCAAATACGGTTTCCTCCAGCGTATCTATATCCACCCGGGACAGCTGCAGAAGATCCTGCTTCAGCACGTAGATTTCATTCCCCCGTCCCACGCATTCTGTCCAGCGGAAGATTTTTGCATCCTCCACGGAAAATTCTGTTGTCTCTCCGCTCTCTTTATGGATACGGTAACAGGTCTCTACCGAAGGATGCTCCTCGCTTCTGCGTGGAAAAGCCACCACATACTCATCAAGCTCCACATACTGCATGACCCCCACACGGTCCGCGCAGGCCCGGCTGATGGGTTTTATCGTCTTTTCTGTCACTCTTTATTCCTCCCTGATAATTCCGTTATTTCTTTCCCTCACCAGATTTACAATCTTATGACGGAAGGGAATCTCGTAAATGTCTTCATCCGAAAATACCTTGCGGTTATAATCAAACCGGCACTGTTTAATGGTATCCCGGTCGTAGCTTACGTAGGTGCCGTCCGGCCAGAAGATCATCACACTGCCGTCCCCGCTGGCCTTCTGAGCGTACACATGGGCAAAGGATCCGATGATACCAAGAAGTTTATCGGCATTGACCAGAAACTTCTGTTCCGCCTCGTCCCATCCGATGACCACCACGGGCAGACAACGGGCAGGATGCTCCAGAAGCTTACGGATTGTCTCCGCATCCTGCTCATCCTTTAATACGGGAACCTTGGAAGGCAGCTTCTCCACATCGTAAAAATCCACCTTCTCACGAATCCGGTCCACAAACTTCGGCTTACGGAAGCTGATCTTGGCCATCTCCTGTTCAGGCGCACTGCTTGTCGTGACGCAGAAAAACAGAAGCCGCCCGTTTTTGTTTTCCAGACTTGTCTCGGTAAACCAGATGGTTCCCGGCATGGTGGCGTCGATACGACTGCAGTTCAGCAAAAACTTCTGCAGCTGCTCATCGTATTCCACATGCAGTTCATATCCGGGACTGGTACCTTTGAAATCCTCCGGAGTCTCACTCATGTCCGGAAAGATCTCGCGGTATTTATACCGGCCCCAGCTGTAAATGATCTGCACTGCCGTTGCAAAATCCTGCTGCACCTTCCAGTCCGGCGTATCCGCATCGTTCAGCGCCACATCCAGCTGGAATGTCGTACGGTTTTCCAGTGGTTTAAATTTATTTTTGTGGGGAACGGGTTCATAAACCTTCAGTTTGGTATCTCCGAGCAATCTCTGGATCGTTTCATCTTTGACATAAATCATATTCAACACTTTGACCAGAACATCATAGGTCAGCTTTGTGTGAACATTCTCGTCCATCAGCGCGCTGATCAGCTGCAGTTTATCGCAGTTAAAGAAATCCCAGCCCAGCTGATCGTGCTGATTCAGATATTCCACCACCTGTGGATTTAACGGTTTATCCTCAAGGCGCAGACGATACCGGCTTCTGAGCATAAGCTCCCAGTTTTTCTTTTCTTTATGCTTTCTGGCCAGGCTCTGAAACAGATTGGACAAGGACCAGTCGCACAGTTCCAGGCTGGCCAGGATACTGTTCATGGTACGAGCCAGATCCTCGTTATCATCCCAGAGATTCTTTTTGTGGTTCTTAACATCCTTGTAGCGCATATCGTGCTCAATCTCATGCCATCCCTCGAACAGAACTGTCCTCAGCTGCACCTCAAAGGTTGCATCCACCGGAAGCTTCCAGATACGCTCATCAATCATCTCCAGGAGCTTCTGTGGTATCTCAAACACACCGTTGATCTTGGTGGCCTGGAATTCATTGACTGTCATGGCACTTCTGGACCACTGTCCGTTTCTGTTAAAGGTCTTTTCCAGGATATAACGGCAGGCTGCCAGATCATCGGAATAATAGAGGACCACGCGGATTCCCAGAAGATCCTGTACCTTCTTGTCCTCTTCGCCGTCACCGTACTCTCCGCTGTTTAACTTCTGTGCCAGTGATTCATTGTCCTTTACCCGGGAAAACAGCCGGTAATACAAGCCGCATTTTTTGAGCTGTTCTTCTACATTCTTTTTCAGTTCCTGTAATACGACCTGCAGATTGACCTCATCCTTAACTTCCTCAATCTCATCCGCCATATACACTTTATTATCACTCATGTTAAACCCTCACAACTATACTGTCATTTTTAGTTGTCTACCATCTTATAAGTATACCATATGACCGTTTATAACTGCAACAGTCTGCCAGTATATGGCATTGGTTTCCCACAGAAGAAAATTGGTATCTGCGAAAGTATTAAACCGTACCAGACAGATATGAAAAGTCCGATTGTCAAACCACTTCTTTCCATGTATAATAAAAAG
>CALZMS010000179.1 GCA_945788595.1 uncultured Lachnospiraceae bacterium | reverse complement strand
CCAAATCAGGGGTGCCGGTACCGCAGAAATTATGCGATACGCTGGAGCAGCTGACAGGGCATCTGAAATATGGTCTGATCTGTCTGGGCGGCGGCCTGGTGGGCAGTATAGCCTCCTGCGCCCATGCGCATGCGTCCGGCGAGTATTACGTATCCGCCGGAGCCTCCGGCTGTGTATTTGCTGTAACCGGGGCTCTTTTGTATATCGTGATGCGCCACAGAGGGCGTCTGGGAATGCTGACGGTGCGAAAAATGATTGTTCTTGCCGTGCTTTCCATTTATAACGGCATAGTCAGTGTTGGTGTAGACAATTACGCCCACGTTGGCGGTCTGTTGGGCGGATTTGCGCTCTGTGCGCTTTTGTACAGAAAGAAGATCAGTACAGAATGGGAAGTACGATCGTAAATTCTGCACCCTGTCCTTCGGCGGAGGTGACAGAGATCTTTCCCTGATGGGCTTTGATGACCTGGCGGGCGATGGCCAGACCGAGACCGCTGCCGTCCTTTTTGTGGGTGACGAAGGCTTCGAAGAGATCGTCCATATATTCCGCGGGGATGCCGCTTCCGGTGTCGGCGATTTTGATTGTTACCTGCTCACCGTCGCAGTCGATGGTGCAGTGGATTTCGCCGCCTTCGGGCATGGCTTCTGCCGCATTGCGAAAAAGATTAAAAAAGACTTCTTTCAGTTTGGTGCCGTCCAGCAGAAATGTGGGGATCGGCGCCAGCTTTTTAAGGGAGACAGTGATCTTCTTTTCCTCCAGAGACGGTGCCGAAGCGGTAATGACGCTGGTGAGGAGCTGATAGGGGCTTTCTTCCTTACAATGCAGTGTGCCTGCGTTATTGTACTGGGAAAGTTCAGTGAGCAGCTCCCGCAAAAAATCCATGTTTTCCATGATATCGTCCCAGTAGCGCCAGGTATGTACCTCCGGATGGTCAGAAGCCAGAAGCTGCAGAAAACCGTTGATCAGTGTGACGGGATTGCGGATCTCGTGGGAGATCTTGGACAAAGACAGCATATGGTCTTTTTCAATGGCCTGAAAAAGCTCCCGGAAAACCTCGTTTTCTTCATAAAATTGATTTAGTTTCTCATAATCTTTTGGTGTCAGCATAACGCGCCTCCTGCGGTATCCTTTTGTCGTTTTTATCAAAGTGTACACCGACCGGCGGGAGTAACGCAATCATATTCGTTCGACAAAATTCGACATACTCACAGACATTGTGTATGTATAATAAAAACACTTACATGTAAAGGAGAGAATAGAAAATGGAAAATTGTGTATTCTGTAATCTTGCCAATGGGATCTGGGACAGCGCTACGCTGTATGAGGATGAAAATTTCCGGGTGATCCTGGATCTGGGTCCGGCATCCAAAGGTCATGCATTGATCCTGCCAAAGGCACATTATGCAAATATTTATGAAATTCCGGAAGAACTGGCGGCAAAAGCCATCGTACTGGCTAAGAAAATGGCCGGTATCATGACCGAGGCACTGGGCTGTGACGGCTTTAACATTGTACAGAACAATGGAGAAGCGGCCGGCCAGACAGTATTTCATTTCCATATGCATCTGATCCCCCGGTATAAGGGAGATGACGCAGGCTTTGGCTGGAAGACAAAAGAGCTCGACGAGGCGACGAAAGAAGAAGTGCTGGCCAAGGTGCGGGCAAAGATGGAGGCTTGATGACAGACTGTGAATAATGAGGACTTTAATCGCATTTATGATGAACATTATCGCGTGGTGATGGCAACTGCCAAAAATATCATCGACGACGATAAACTTTGCGAGGATGTCTGTCAGGAGGTCTTTATTAAATTTTTGCGAAGCGGGCAGGGAATAGATCCGAAGGAGATACGTTTCTGGCTTCTTCGGGTGACAAGAAATGCCGCTTTGGATTATCGGAAAAAACTGAAACTGGATACGATAAAGACGGAACCAATCAGTGAAAAAGAGCGGGGAACGACCACGGACAAAGATCCGCTGCGCCAGATCCTTCGCCGGGAACATGGACGGAAAGTCCTGGATGCTCTGCGGGAGCACGATCCACGGGGCATGGAGATACTGATCGGAATAGAGATTGAGGGAAGAACAGTAGAAGAGCTTGCTGCGCAGTACGACATTACGCCGAACAACGTGCGCAACAGGCTCTATCGTGCAAGAAAATGGCTGAAAGAAAAGTTTCCCAGAGAGGAAAATTATTTCTGACAGCTGGCGATCAGATCACAGATCACAGAGATGGAATCCTGTCCCGGGGCATTTTCCATGGCCTGGCGGTAGGTTTCCCGATTGGCATACAGATCATGTACCGCTTTTAACAGTACATTGTCTGTGATGGCTTCTTCTTCCAGAACCATGGAGAAGCCCTGCTTTTCAAAAGAGCGGGCATTCAGGATCTGGTCACCGCGGCTGGCATTGGCAGACAGCGGAATCAGAAGATTGGGTTTCTTTAAGGCCTGCAGCTCGCAGATGGCATTGGCGCCTGCGCGGGAGATCACGATATCTGCCATGGCGAAAAGGTCAGCCAGTTCACTTTCAATGTATTCGTACTGTACATAGCCGCTGAGACCATCTTTGGTATCATCCTTTTTTCCTTTGCCGCACAGGTGGACCACCTGAAAATCTTCGAGAAGCTGCGGCAAAACCCGGCGTACGGCATCGTTGACCGCCTGGGCACCCAGACTGCCGCCGATGATCATGAGAACCGGTTTTTCCGTGGCGAAGCCGGTGAAAGCGCGGCCTTTTTCGGCATCGCCCTGCAGCAGTTCCTGACGGATAGGGGTACCGGTAACCACAGCCTTGCCCTCAGGCAGATGAGCTTTGGTCTCCGGGAAATTACAGCAGACCTTCACAGCGGAGGGGATACACAGCTTATTGGCCAGACCGGGGGTCATGTCCGACTCGTGGATGATCGTCGGGATCTTTAACCGGCCGGCAGCGACCACTACGGGAACGGTGACAAAGCCGCCCTTGGAGAAAACCACATCCGGTTTCAGCTGCTTTAACAGCTTGCGGGCTTCGGAGAAGCCTTTCAGTACACGGAAAGGATCCGTAAAGTTCTTCAGGTCGAAGTAACGGCGAAGCTTACCGGAGGAAATACCGTAGTAAGGAATCCCCAGTTCTTCGATAAGCGTTTTTTCGATCCCGTTATAGGAACCGATATAGGAAATCTGATAGCCCTGCTCCTTGAGCCGGCCGATCAGTGCGATATTTGGTGTAACGTGACCGGCAGTTCCGCCGCCGGTGAGAACGATATGTTTCATGAAGTACCTCCTGAATCATTCTATGCATGACAACAGTTTTATTATGTTCCCCGCATCCTGAAATGTCAAGGACAGAAGCGGGCAGACGGGAGTTCTATGGATAAAGGTAAACTCACAGATATAACAGAAGATACGATGGAAAATACAATAGAAAATACGACAGAAAATATAAACGATCCGGAAGCTTCAGCTCTCTTTAAGGAGCTTTTCCTTGAAGATGGTAAAGCGCTGGAAGAGGAAGCGCTGGCTCATCCCTTTACGGTGGATGAAGAACGCAAGGAAGCACTGCGCCGCAGGATCCTGGCGGCGGCAGAGGAAGAAAACCTTATCACTGAGGCTTTAGAAGATAACAGTACTATCGATAGCA
>CALZMS010000178.1 GCA_945788595.1 uncultured Lachnospiraceae bacterium | reverse complement strand
ACTTGGATTCGCCGTTTAACTTGGCGCTGAGCTTGTCCAGAAGACCTTTTTTCTTCTCTTTGTGTTCCAGAGAGCCGCGGATACCGCGTACCTCCATGATGTAAAGACCGCTGACAACGGCTTTAACTTCTTTTTTGACCGGGATCAGATCGAAAATTTTGTCATCGGCGATCAGCGTCATGATCTTTGGACCTACCTTGGCCTTAACGATGGGAAGTTTCGCGCGCCGCATATATTTGGGCGTCTGATCGATAACCATCTGGGGAAGACCGGATTCTTTGAGCTTCATTTTCTTTTTATCGATAATCAACATGGAAACCTGCTGTTTCATAGCTTCCATCTGCTGCTGCTGTTCTTCCTGTTTCTTCTCCATGCGTTTTCCGACGAAATAGAGAATAGCCAGTACAGCCACAACGATTATCAAAATAATCAGAAGGATTTGCCAGACTTTCATAATGTGCCTCCTAAATTTCAATAGAAATAATTACAGTCTATTCTAGCATTGAATACCATAATTGGCAATTGATTTTTCGTTTTTTCTCTATTCTCTGTACATACTTTAGACAGATATGCTATAATGTCTGTCGCAACTATGCTAAAAAAGTAAAGAAATGGAGACATAGATCATGAAAAAAAGAGGGTTACTTGTTCTGGGACTGCTGACATTAACCATAGCCGTGGGCGGCTGCGGAAAAAAAGAGGAAACTCAGCCGATATCTTCGTCAGCAGTCAGCAGTGTGTCAGAAAGTGAAACCGGCAGTATATCTTTGTCAGCAGTGGAAGTTCCGGCAGATTATGTACCGCCCACTACACTGTCAGAACTGACAGCCGACCTGGATCTGGACAAGCTGGTTACGCTGGGTGAGTATAAAGGGCTGGAACTGACAAAAGAGATTGCTGAAGTCAGCGATGCGGATATTGATTCAGCGGTGACAGATGCATTGGAAAATACCTATGTGGAAGTAGACAGAGCTGCAGAAAACGGAGATACTGTCAATATCGATTACGTAGGTACCATGGAAGGTGAGGAGTTTGAAGGAGGCAGTGACAGCGGTTTTGATCTTAAGCTGGGAAGCGACAGATTTATTGATGGTTTTGAGGACGGTCTGGTAGGTGCCAAAAAAGGCGACGTTGTGACTCTGGATCTGACTTTCCCAAAAAACTATACCGAAGAGCTCAGCGGAAAAGCTGTACAGTTTAAGGTAACGGTCAATAAAGTACAGACTACTTCAAAGGAAATCTCTGAAGAATGGGTCAAAGCAAATACGGAATTTGAGACTGTAGAGGATTACCGCAGAGATATCAGAGTCAGCCTTGAGACACAGAACAATGCAGATGCTGAAGATACGATGGAAGCTGAAGCCTGGAAAATGGTTCTGGAAAACTCTAAAGTCAATGATTATCCGGAAGAAATGGTACAGTATGGCAGATATTATTATGATCAGATGTTAAAGAGCTATTGTACGCAGAGCGGTATCACCGTGGAACAGTATATGGAAGCTAAGAATCTGACCGCTGACGATTATAAAGAAATGCAGACCGCTTATGCCCAGAGCATGGCCGGACAGCTATTGATCATGGCGGCTATCGAGAAAGCAGAAGGGATTTCTGCAGAAGATGAGGAGTATCAGGAGAGTCTGAAGGAACTGATCGAAGCATCCGGTGTGGATGAGGATACTTTCTTCTCTTATTATGAAAGATTCAGCGTAGAACAGTCCCTGATGCTTGAACGCATGAACAGGATCATTGCTGACAACGCTGTCATCACAGAAAAAATGATAGCAGCAGAAGAGACAGATACATCTGCTGTTTCCGAAACAGAAGATAACTTTGCCGAAAGTTCTGCCGCTACAGAAACCACCGACAGCACAGAGACTTCCATCACCAAAGAAGTCCTCCAGCCCATCGACTAAAGTAAATGAAAAAAGTGCCTGCCGGCTGCGGGCTCTTCTATATAAATTTCGAGCGACTTTTCGAGCACGCCGCCGAGACTACAGGCTCGGCAAGAGCGCAGGCGGAGCGAGATAATTTATATAGAAGAGCCCGCAGCCGGCAGGCACTTTTTTCTGCACAACCTAAATTTAAAATTCCCCATCTTCCGAATAAAGATCATACGGAGTACTCTGATAAACATAGAAATTCAGCCAGTTTGAATACAACAGCTGACCGGTAGAACGCCAGTTGACAATGGGCGGATTCTTCGGATCATTGTCCGGGAAATAATTTTCCGGAAGATCCACGGTGGTAAGCCCTTTTTCCATATCTCGGAAATATTCTCTGGCCAGAGTATCCGCGTCATATTCTGCATGGCACGTGACAAAGAACTGACGGCTGTCTGTCGTCTTGGCAATGGCCAGACTGCCGCTTTCCGTAACCGCCATAACTTCCAGTTCAGGAACTGCTTCCACATCTGCAAGATTCACATCTGTAGCACGGGAATGGGGTGCCATAAACACATCGTCGAAGCCACGGAACAGAGGAGAGGTTCTTTTAAGAACCTTGTGCGGGAAGATACCAAACAGCTTCTGGGCCAGGTCGGTTTTTTTGATGCCATAATGATAATACAGGCCGGCATAAGCACCCCAGCACAGATGGAAGGTACAATGGACATGTGTCTTTGTCCACTCCATGATTTTACAGATTTCATCCCAGTAGGCCACATCTTCACAGGCTACATAATCCAGCGGTGCGCCGGTGATAATCATACCGTCATAACGCCGGTTTTTGATTTCATCAAAGGTATAGTAAAATTGTTCCATATGACCGGGATCGGTATGGGTGGGAATGTAGCTGGCTGTCTGCAGAAATTCCACATGTACCTGCAGAGGCGTGTTGGACAGCTTGCGAAGCAGCTGTGTCTCTGTCACCACCTTGGTGGGCATCAGATTCAGGATCAGTACGTCCAGCGGACGGATATCCTGGTGCATAGCGCGAAATTCCGTCATAACAAAAATATTTTCGGATTCCAGTGTGGCATGGGCCGGCAGGGAATCAGGGATACGAATAGGCATGGTATATTTCCTCCTTATAGTAAAGTGACAGCAGAGATCAGGCTTCTCAGACCTCCAGTGTATCTTCCAGGTGATTGATCTCAATAAAATGTTCCAGCAGAAAACGAACCTTTTCCGGCGTATCATAGCCATGATCCAGAATAAACTGGAAACGATTCTGACATTCTTCCAGGATCATGGGGAATTTTGTCTGGTATACCGGGATATAGGGACAGGTATAGGTACTGTCCACCAGATGCCATTTCAGCAGCTGTTGGATCAACAGGCATCCGATCAGGTATCTGTCATAGGAAGAAAGCTTTTCTTCTGAAGGGTAATTCTGCAGCATGGGCAGCTGTACCTGCAGCTCATGGACCAGCATGCTGACCATATCAAAGCCGTAACCGAGAATATTGGAATCGATATACGGCGCCGACAGCATATGATTCAGAGAGGTAGCTAGGTAAGCGTCGGCATTTTTGTCTGCCCGGACGGTTGCTTTCGGGAAACCGGATTCCAGGTAGCGAAGCTTCTCCAGATCATGAGCAGCATCCATGGTAAAGTCCATGGGAACCGGCATTTTCTGAAAAACAGCCAGCCAGGCATCACCAAGATCATAGGTGCGCACGATACAG
>CALZMS010000177.1 GCA_945788595.1 uncultured Lachnospiraceae bacterium | reverse complement strand
AGCGCGCCAGATTGTGGCTCTGGAGGCCCAGGGTTCGAATCCCTGTATCCACCTTTTTTTATTGGGCTATCGCCAAGGGGTAAGGCACAGGACTTTGACTCCTGCATTCGTTGGTTCAAATCCAACTAGCCCAGTTTCGACTGGGCAAATGCGAACCCAATGCAAACACTCGAAAGAGTGTTTTTTTTGTGCCCGAATTTCCGTGGATATGAATAATTGTGAATAATACTGCAGGGCACTGTATTTTTCAGAGGAGCCTGTGGTACTATACGGGAAAAGGAGGTTGGTGAGAATATGACAAATGAAAAAAGAAGAATTCTTGTAGCGGATGATGATGAATCTATTCTGGAAGTGATAAAAATCATGCTGGAGGGAGAGAGCTACGAGGTTGTAACGGCAAATAATGGCAGAGAAGCCGTGGAACAAATGGATGATTCATTTGATCTGGTCATTCTGGACGTAATGATGCCGGAATGTTCCGGAATCACAGCCTGCAGTGAGATTCGTAAAAAATCTGTGGTGCCGATCCTGTTTCTGACGGCAAAGTCAACAGATGCAGATAAAATAGCCGGTTTTACTGCCGGAGGAGATGACTATCTGGTAAAACCATTTTCTTATGCGGAACTTTTGTCCAGAGTAAAAGCACTGATCCGACGTTACTATGCATACAATCAGAACGCCTCCGGTAAGGAGGCAGAGGAGAATCATCAGATCAGAATCAAAGATTTGGTGATCGACAAGGACAAGAGCAGTGTTTACGTAAAGGGAAAGGAGGTTCTTTTCACAGATACAGAGTACCAGATCCTGTGCCTTTTGGCGGAAAATCGAAAAAAAGTGTTCAGCGTGCAGACCATATATGAAACTGTGTGGAATGAGACCTATTACACTGCTTCCAATAATACAGTTACAGTACATATTCGAAATATTCGAAAAAAGATAGAAGAGGATGTGCAGAAACCGGAGTATG
This sequence comes from uncultured Lachnospiraceae bacterium, assembly GCA_945788595.1. Classification (GTDB taxonomy): domain Bacteria; phylum Bacillota; class Clostridia; order Lachnospirales; family Lachnospiraceae; genus UBA11957. The sequence goes on along the minus strand of CALZMS010000177.1, from coordinate 2,665 downwards.
TCAAGACTGTATGGGGAAGGGGGTACAGAATTGAGTAAAAAAAACAAAGGTCTGGCAAAACTTCGCGTTGAGATCCTGGCAGCAGCCCTGATTTCTCTTGTTTTTGCCTTTTCTGTGCAGAAGACTTCTTATTATGTCGGAGTGTCCTGGGTGGATCGGCAGCTTTCTTCTGCAGCTTATTTGGGAAAACATGCTCTCGAAATGATTCGCTCCTTTCAAAATTACATTGACGAAAATGAACTTACCGATGAAGATACATCCCGTATATGCAGCTGGCAGAAAAAAGAGAATGTTTCTTTTTCTCTGTATGATGAAGCGACAGAAGAAATGACGTATTTTTATGTCTTTTCGGACGAACAGCCATTGACGGTCAAAGTCGCTGAGAGTGAATATACCATGGCAAAGAAAAATGCGGATGCCAATGGCATACTGGTGTTTGCCAATGGACAAAAGCTGCATGTGATGATGATGTTCGACAAAATATATTCCTATTACAATGTGGCATATGTCGTCAGTCTGGGATTGGGAGCGATTTTTTATCTGGCAGTGTTTCTTTTGTTTATCAATCGAAAGATACAGTATATCAAATTGCTGGCCGATGAACTTAAGATCCTGGAGGGCGGGGACCTGGAATATACGATCACTGTGAAAGGACGGGATGAGATATCTGAACTGGCCCAGGGACTGAACAGTATGCGGGAAGCTGTGCTGTCCAGGGAAAATGAAGAGCGAAAGAATGTTCGTCTGAACCGGGATCTGGTCACGGCTTTATCCCACGATATCCGTACACCAATGACTTCATTGATCGGTTATCTGGAGATTCTGAAGATGCACAGATTTCAGACAAAGGAGCAGGAGGCGAAATATCTCGAGTGTGCCCACCAGAAGGCTTTTCAGCTTAAGGAAATGACGGATACTCTGTTTGAGTATTCCCTGGTGTCCGGAAAAACACAGGAAAATTATGAGCTGGAGCTGGTCAGTGCGGCGGATGTGCTGGTCAGTATTGAGGATACACAGATCGCGGATCTTTTGTCGGATGGCTGGCAGGTGCGAAAAGATTTTTCTGAGGATGCTCAGGATGTTTATCTGGATATTGATATGGATTTTTATCGTCGCGTTATGGATAATCTGGTATCCAATATTCGAAAATACGCGGATAAAACTGCGGAACTGATTTTTTCTTCGAAGATCAGGGACAATTGCTTTTATCTTTCTGTTACAAATAAAGTCCTGCAGGGGGAGACTCTGGAAGGAAGTACCGGTGTAGGGTTAAAGACCTGCGAGAAGATCATGCGGGATATGAATGGAATGCTGAAAGTGGAACGGGACGACACAATGTTTTGTGTGACGCTTCTTCAGCCGTATGTGAGGAATGTGTAAATATCTTGACACGATGAAGGGACAAAGTTTATAATAGGCGTGGATTTCGGAAGATTTCCACGCTTTGTGCTTTAGCGGATATAGAAAATGATCCGTAGGATTTTTTGTCTGGGCACAGAGCTTTATACACCTGCGGAAATGACGGAATTGGCAGACGTGCAGGATTTAGGTTCCTGTGCCGTAAGGCGTGAGGGTTCAAGTCCCTTTTTCCGCATATAAAATGTGTATTCTTTTCTTTAGATCAAAGAGAGAAGAATACACGTTTTTATTTGCCGGACATATCAAACAAGATTTCGGCTTGAAAAAAGGAAAAACATAGTGTATGATATAGCAAATATATTCTATTGTTTCCAGTCGTTAAAACTTTCCCCAACAGAGGTAACTGAACATTGATGAGAGAAAAATATGAATCTCTGTCTGCAAGTGTCCTTCGTGATCTGGCCAAACACAGAGGTTTAAAAGGAATTTCCACGCTTAGAAAAGATCAGCTGATCGAGAGAATGGTTGAAGCTGACGAGAAAGAAAAAACAGAAAAAATAGACAAAGCAGAAAAAACAGAGACACAAGAAACACCAGTACAGGCGGTAAAAGAAGAAAAAACAGCATATACACCGAAGAGAGAATATCGGGAAAAGGAAGAAGAACAGATCGAGGAAATCCGCACAGAGCACAGACAGCTGGACAGCGGACAGGCAGCCGAAGGCATACTGGAGGTTGTGCAGGATGGAGGTTTTGGATTTATCCGTTCAGATAACTTTATGCCCGGGGACAACGATGTCTACGTATCACCGTCCCAGATACGCCGTTTTAATATGAAAACAGGTGATATCGTCCGGGGAAATACCCGCATCAAAAGCCCGGGAGAAAAGTATTCTGCGCTTCTGTATGTGACTGCCATTAACGGTATGCCTCCGGGAGAAAACACCAGAAAATGTAATTTTGAAGATATGACACCGGTATTTCCCAATGTACGGATGCACTTGGAACGTCCTGGCGGAAGCATGGCCATGCGGATCATGGATCTGATCAGTCCGGTGGGTAAGGGACAGCGAGGCATGATCGTTTCACCGCCGAAAGCCGGTAAGACAACACTGCTGAAGGATTGTGCAAAATCCATTCTGTACAATAATCCGCAGATGCATCTGATCATTCTGCTGATCGATGAGCGTCCGGAGGAGGTAACAGATATTAAGGAAGCTATCCGCGGTGATAATGTGGAAGTGATCTATTCCACTTTTGATGAGCTTCCGGAGCATCATAAGCGTGTATCTGAAATGGTGATCGA
>CALZMS010000176.1 GCA_945788595.1 uncultured Lachnospiraceae bacterium | reverse complement strand
GGAAATTTTACAGAGACTGGCGGAGGGTGGAAATACAGTTATTGTTATTGAACATAATCTGGATGTGATCAAAACGGCAGATTATATTATTGATATGGGGCCGGAAGGCGGTGACCGGGGCGGCACCATGGTGGTGGCAGGCACACCGGAGGAAGTAGCAGCCTGCAGCGCATCCTACACCGGGCAATACGTCGCAAAATATCTCTGACAACAGCTTTCCATTTTGGGCAGGCTGGTTTATAATAGGCAGCATAAGCTTTAGAAAAAGGGGAATGATATGTCTGCAGATTTGGGAATTGATCTGGGTACGTCAAGTATCCTTGTATATGCAAAAGGAAAAGGTATCGTGCTGAAAGAGCCATCTGTGGTGGCTTACGATAAAGACGCGGACAGAATCCGCGCCTACGGAGAAGAGGCACGGCAGATGATCGGCCGGACACCGGGAAATATCACCGCCATCCGTCCGATCCGTCAGGGCGTGATCTCCGACTATATGATCACGGAAAAAATGCTGAAATATTTTATTCAGAAGGCCATGGGAAGAAAATCTTTCCGAAAGCCCAGAATCAGCATCTGTGTACCCAGCGGAGTAACACAGGTGGAGAGAAGGGCCGTGGAGGAAGCTACCTATCAGGCCGGAGCAAGAGACGTCAGTATTATAGAAGAAGCTGTAGCTGCTGCCATCGGTGCCGGTATCGATATTACCCGGCCTTTCGGCAATATGATCGTAGATGTGGGAGGCGGTACAACAGATGTGGCGGTGATCTCTCTGGGAGGGGAAGTACTGTCTTCATCTATTCGTGTGGCCGGGAATACGTTTGACGAAGCAATCGTTCATTATGTTCGCAAGCAGCATAATCTTTTTATCGGCGAACAGACAGCAGAAGCTGTTAAAATGCAGATCGGAAGTGCTTATCCGAAGCCGCAGACGGTGACCATGAATATCAAGGGAAGAAATGTGATCACCGGTCTGCCAAAGAGTGTGACTCTTACTTCAGAGGAGATACGCGAGGCTCTTCAGGATTCAGTGAATGCGATCGTAGAGGCTGTTCACGGCATTCTGGAAAAAACTCCGCCGGAGCTGGCTTCAGATATTGCGGAGCGGGGGATTGTCCTGACCGGCGGAGGAAGTCTGCTCAATGGACTGGAAGATATTATTGAGCAAAAAACGGGAATCCAGACCATGACGGCAGAAAATCCGGCCTGTTGTGTAGCTGTAGGAACAGGTCTGTATGCGGAGGTAATGGAGGCTTTTGCCTGATATCCTTCGCAGCGGCCGGCATAGCAGAATATACAGAAAGTGAAGTAACATATTGGAAGTACGGGAAGGATATGTAGAACATATTATATTTCGCAACGAAGATAACGGTTATACGGTCATGGAGCTTTCCTGTGATCAGGAAGAAGTGACTTGCGTCGGTACCTTTCAGATGATCCATGAAGGAGAAATGCTGGAGGTACAGGGAGAGTTTGTAGAACACTCGGCCTATGGACGACAGCTGAAGGTCATCAGCTTTTCCGAAAAGGTGCCGGAAGATTCCATGGCCATGGAACGTTATCTTGGTTCGGGAGCGATTAAGGGCGTGGGAAAAGCGCTGGCAGCGCGTATTGTGCGCCGCTTTGGTAAGGATACTTTTCGTATCATAGAAGAAGAGCCGGAGCGGCTTACAGAGGTTAAGGGCATCAGTGAAAGGATTGCCCGCCAGATCGCACAGCAGATGCAGGAAAAGGCGGATCTCAGGAATGTTATGCTGGTGCTGCAGCAGTATGGGATCACCATGTCTCTTGGTGTGCGTCTGTACAAACAGTATGGCAGTGCCGTATGTGAGATCCTCCGGGAAAATCCCTATCGCCTGGCAGACGATATCCAGGGGATCGGGTTCAAAATGGCCGACGAGATCGCGGGACGGATCGGAATACACAGTGATTCCGATTACCGCATCCGGAGCGGTCTTTTTTATATGCTGACGCAGGCCTCCGCCCAGGGACATATGTATCTGCCGCGGCAGATTCTGATGGAACGTACAGCGGTACTTCTGGGCCTGGAACCTCAGCAGTTGGAGAAGAGTCTGATGGATCTGCTTATGGAGAGAAAAGTGATCCTGAAAAATGATCCTCAGGAGGGAGAACGCATTTATGCGCAGCAGTATTACCATATCGAACTGGATACGGCACGACTTTTGATGGAACTGAATATTTCCGGCATAGAGAAAGAATCTTCTATGGAGAGGACATTGAAAGCCATAGAAAAAGAAACGCAGATCTGTCTCGATGAACTGCAGAAGGAAGCCGTGATGCAGGCTGCTTCTCATGGATTGTTTATTCTGACCGGAGGTCCCGGCACAGGTAAAACCACGACGATCAATGCCATGATCCGCTATTTTGAGAAACAGGAGCTCAAGATCGCCCTTGCTGCCCCCACGGGACGGGCGGCCAAGCGTATGACAGAGACCACGGGACGCAGTGCGCAGACAATTCACAGACTTCTGGAACTGAATGGTGCAATGGAGGATGAAAACGGACATCCCATGGCAGGGCGGGTACATTTCGAAAGAAATGCCATGAACCCGCTGGAGTATGATGTGGTGATCATCGATGAGATGTCTATGGTGGATATTTTCCTGATGCACAGTCTTTTGCAGGCTATAGTGCCGGGCACCCGTCTGATCCTTTCCGGGGATGTGAATCAGCTGCCAAGTGTGGGGCCGGGGCGTGTTCTGGGCGATATGATCGATGCGGATCGTTTCTGTGTTGTCCGTTTGCATCGGATTTTCCGGCAGGCTGCCATGAGTGATATTGTGGTGAATGCCCACAGGATCAATGCCGGACTGCCGGTGGATCTTGAGAACAAGAGCCGGGACTTTTTCTTCCTGAAACGCTATGACGCGGATACCATTATCCGGGTCATGCTGACACTGATGACAAAAAAACTGCCTTCTTACGTGGGGGCGGATATGCTGGATATTCAGGTACTTACGCCCACAAGGAAAGGACTTCTCGGCGTGGAACGTCTTAACGAGATTCTTCAGGCGGTCCTTAATCCAAAGGATGCGAAAAAACCGGAAAAAGAGACGGCATCCGGAGTTTTCCGGCAGGGAGACAAAGTCATGCAGATCAAAAATAATTATCAGCTGGAATGGGAAGTGCGGGATCGTTACGGAATTCCCGTGGATAAAGGAACCGGTGTGTTTAACGGAGATATTGGTTTTATCCGGGAGATCAACACTTTTGCAGAGACTGTAACGGTAGAATTTGATGATCGGCGTATGGTAGAGTATGATTTCAAGCTCCTGGATGAGCTTGAACTTGCCTATGCCGTAACAATCCATAAATCCCAGGGAAGCGAGTATCCCGCAGTATTGATCCCGCTGCTTTCCGGTCCCAGGATGCTGATGAACCGGAATCTTTTGTATACAGCGGTAACGAGAGCAAAAAAGTGCGTGACCCTTGTGGGAAGTGAAGAGGTTTTTGCCCAGATGATCGCCAATAAGGTGCAGCAGAGTCGCTATACCTCCCTGAAAGATCGTCTGATGGAGTGGACAGAGTAAATAACAGCCTGAAGAGAGAGTGGGAAAGGCTGTTTATGGTAAAAAAATTGATATTGGATCTATTATATCCCCCGGTCTGTATGCTGTGC
>CALZMS010000175.1 GCA_945788595.1 uncultured Lachnospiraceae bacterium | reverse complement strand
GCAATAACCTCTGCTACGATCGCAACACCCGGTTTCTGCAGAATATAGCCTGCCAGTGTAGCTGCCATAAACCATACGCCAAACAGAATCTCATTTCCCAGCTGACTGAGCCCCGTAGCTGCAAGAGCTGCGGAAATAAAGGATGCACCATAAACGGCTCCCAGATACACTACACCAAAAACGATGCAGATCATTGCTACTAAAATAATTTCATTTAACTGCCATGTGTTTTTTTTCTCTCTCATTTTCTTATTCCTCCACGGTTGGACTGTTACAGTTCATTGTAAAATGTAATATGTAATGGGAAACACTTTTCTCCATTAATTCGCAGACACTCTCAAGGTAATCCATTACCTCATGCACATCACCCTCGATGCGGGTCGCGTAATGAATGGTTTTCGGCTGAAGTCCTCGGTCTTCTGCCATGTACCATACTTTTGCGATCTCATCAATATACTCTCCTGTCCCCATCGGATACAGAGAAAGCTTACAATGTACCGGAAAATGGATATCTTTCACCAGTTCCCTGTTCGGTGCTTCTCCTTCTCTTTCCAGAACACTGTCTCCGTCTGTGTCTCCCGGGCAGCCTTTTGAAAACTGTCCTTCGATTGCCATGTGAATGCCATCACGATACGCATTGATAAAAAGAGCTTTCACGGCATCTGCCACATACTCAAGCTTGCCGCGATACACGGTAGACAGTGCGTCAGATTCACTCCATACGGCAGAAGTATCCGTCTTCTCAAGGGATCCTAGAATCTGATCAACAAACTGATCACACATCGGATACAGAGAAAAACGACATCCGGAAATAGGAAGAGAAGTTCCTCTGCCTGCCCACGGAAGATCCGGTCTGCTGCATCCACTGCAACAATTGTTTTCCATACTTTATTTCCTCCTAGAAATACTATTTAATGCAAAAAAAATACTTTCTGATCAAAGAAAGCATTTCTGTACATATCCTTAATATCAAGATTTTATGTTCAAAATACTTCCCTCCGCCGGCATTACCCAGATCAGGTTCAAAGGGTCGGATGTTCATCCTCTCAGCCAAATGGCTCCCCTAGTATTTATATTTTTATTGCATCAACGACTTAAAGTATATATACACGATTCCTATTTGTCAATAGATTGCCTGCTTTCCTCTCCTGAAATAACCGCAGTCTGTCCTCTTCCAAAATTAACTGTTAAAATTTACTTACTTGACTGTTTTTTTCTTTTATGTTTAGATTTTCTTATCATTCATTTCATACGCGAAGTATACATTTCGGAATCTATGGAGAGAGTATCAGATGAGACAAATCAAACAATATGATTTTACACAAAAGATCGAAGACCAAAAGTTACGCTGTTTTCTGTTTCCGTTTTTCTTTTCTGCCGGATTTCAATGTATTTATACGATGGTAAACACCGCTGTCGTCAGCCGATATCTGAGTCAGGATGCAGTTGCTGCGATCGGTGCGTGCACCGGCTGTGTAACCATATTTCATTCCATGATTCCGGCTTTTATCAGCGGATTCGGTATATACATTACACGCTGTATCGGAAGCCGTGAGCCCGAAAAATCCAGGCAGGGCTTCTGGGGAGCGGTATACATTACATTGGCCATAGGAGCCATCTGTGCCGCTTTGTCCCTGGTTGCAGACGGAATTCTGCAGCAGGCTAATGTCCCGGAGCCACTGCTGGCAGATGCCGTTTCTTATTTCCGCATGGTTCTGTTCGGGACAATGGTTCTGTTTTTAAAGCTAATCCTGATCAGTTCCCTTCAGGGCATGGGAAACAGCACAGTGCCGGCCCTTATCTCTATGGCTGGCGTAGTGGTACAGACCGTGCTGGTGGTCTTTCTGATTGCCGGCCTGCACATGGGCATTGCCTCATCAGCCCTGGCAATCCTCCTCAACAACCTATGGCAGATACTTGCCCTTTCTCTGTTTCTGGGTATCCTTTCCGGAGATAAGCTTTCTATCGTTGCTCCTCTTTGTATACGGAAGAATTGCTATCTGGAAATTCTGTTAAACGGCTTCTCCAAGGGACTCCTGTTTGTCTTTTTGTCCGTTGGTGTCTATGTTATGCAGCATATGGAGAATAACCTAGCCACTGATTTTTTGGCCGGAGATGCCTATTCGGACCAGTTTACCACCCTGTTTACGGAACTTCTCTGTGCCTATGGAAGTGCCGCAGTGGTTATCGTGGGGCAGAATGCCGGGCGTGGCAATTATCGGCTGATTGCAGATTATATCTTCAGACTTACGCGGTGTTCCCTGCCCCTGTGTCTCTTGATTATGGTAATTTCCTCCGTATTTGCCCCCGTACTGATCGGTTGCCTGGCGGGAAACGGAGCATCGCAAGCAGCCATTGATGCCGGAATCCTGGAAATGCGGATCATTTTTATTTCCTACCCTTTTCTTACCGCACTCGTCGTTCTGCGATATGCCTTACAATCCATAGGTGACTACTTGGCCATGCCAATATTGGGTTTGAGATATTTCCGGATCCCGCCCCCTGGCTTGGAACGGCATTCGAGGAAATTGCCACCTTTCTGTGGATCCAAGGTTATTATGAAGAAGCTCTATCCTATGCCATAAAAATATACGAAAATGTTCTGGACTATTACGGCCCCCACCACGTAATGTCGGGAAGAGAAGCACTGCGGGTCGCAGCGGTATATCATAATTATATGGATCACGATCATGCACTTGCATGGTATCAAAAAGGATATGATCTGCTGAAGGAGGTGACTCCACGGAACTTCGACGTACTCAACCAGTTCAGTACCGCCTACACAAAGTTGGCCAGAGAAGCCGGATACCGCCAAGATTGGGATGCTTACAAGAAATATTCTGCCGAGTACAGGCAGGTTCTTGATTCCTTATTACAGGCTGAAATCCATAAGCTTTCTGATGTTCAGAGACAGCAGCTTGAACTAAAACAGCTTTATTCCTTATTGGATGAAGCAAAAATGTGTCTGAGAACAGGAGAATTCGCCGCTTCAGAAAAGCTCTATCATTCGATTGAGAAATGGATAATCCAGCTTCCAAATCTGGTGCTGGGATACCGAAAAGTAGCTTTTGAGGAACTGCACATTTCCATTCTGATCTATGGAGGCCAGCTTAGTACTGCTGAAAAAATAGCCAGAGAGAACGTACAGTCCACCCTGCTGTATCGTGGGGAAAAATTCAAGGATTATCTTTCTTGTCTGGAGGTGTTGGCGGATGTCCTTATGCGGGAAGAAAAGAACGCGGAAACGCTTTCCGTATACGAAAAAATATTAATCTGTCTGCAAAATGATTATCCTTACGAGCAACAATGGATTGAAACGACCTTGGACAAAATTCAAACCGTCCATGCTCGAGCCATATTTTCTCAAGCCCATATTACATAACAATTTTTTGTGGAAAAATGTGCGAATTACGTAAACTTGTTTATGATAACGCTCTGCCGCTGATGCGGCAGAGCTGCTATAAAATCCTGGAAGTGCCGCAGAATATCTGATATCTGGCTGTGATATGCCGTTTCTGTTTATCGGTGTGGTTTCATCACAAAATAATCTGTATGTGTACGATAATAAATACATAGCATCCTTTTTCTGCCATATGTCATCTCACGATGGACACCCTTGCCTTCGGCTATATCCTTCCCACTACCGGGCGGATTTGGGACTTTA
>CALZMS010000174.1 GCA_945788595.1 uncultured Lachnospiraceae bacterium | reverse complement strand
AGAAGGATTTCGCATCAAAAAGACTGACATATAGTCTCCTAAAAATACCACATTGGCTATTTTTCTGTCTTTCAGATGCATTTTACAGAAACTGGTCACATCCGCCTCGATCAACTCCCGGACCATGTCACTGTAATTCACGCTGTTACGACGGATACCCGCCAGACGCTCTCGGATACGCAAATTACCAAAACGCAGGTTCTGCGTAGTGATCAGATTGTCCTTATCAAACAGAGAAATCTGGATACTTCCTCCGCCCACATCAATGATGGCCGTTCCTTTCTGAATGATTTTTTCAAATGCTTCCTGATTTGATGCAATAGCCTTATAACTGATAAAACGAAGCTCTGAATTACTGAAAATCTGAATATTTACTCCGGTCTTCTGCCGCACCTGGGCAAGGATCAGCTGCGCATTAATAGCCTCACGGACCGCGCTGGTGGCAATGGCAATATACTCATCTACGCCGTAGCCCTTCATAGCCTGCGTAAATTCTTTCATGATCACGCACAGTTCATTGGCTGTCTCCTGTGGGATCTTACCGCTGGCATAGGAATCCTTTCCGATATCCAGAGGATAGCTTAAGCGATCCAGCGTTCGGATCCCGTTTTTTCTTGATATCTCGTAGACATTCAGATTGACTGCGTAAACGCCGATATCAATCACTCCGTATACTTTGTACTGCATATTTCCTCCATGGCACTTTAGGCCCAGATCTGTTATTTTTTACCCAGTAAGTAATCGATAAACTGCTGTGCCGTCCGGCCGGAAAGCCCTCCGTGGGCCAGCTCCCATTTGTTTGCCTCCGCCAAAAGCTGCTCTGTGGGCATATCGATATGATTTCTCTCTGCCAGCGAGCAAACGATGGTCTTGAATTCCTTGGGTGTAGGTGCGCCAAAATAGATGGTTACGCCGAAACGGGCCACCAGAGACAGTTTTTCCTGTACCGTATCGGTAGAATGCAGTTCATCGTTGGTGCGCACATCATTCTTGTCGCTGAAGGTCTCACGAATCAGATGCCTGCGGTTGGATGTTGCATAAATAAGATGACGGCGGTTTGAGGTGGCGTAGATCAGGATATTTTCCGGTTTCTTCTCCAGACCGCCTTCGATGACCGCTTTGAGGTATTTGTATTCGATCTCAAATTCCTCAAAGGAAAGATCATCCATATAGATAATAAAACGGTAATTGCGGTTTTTGATCTCCGCGATCACATCGTTCAGATATTTGAACTGATGCTTGTATACTTCAATGATACGAAGTCCCTGCTCATAATAGCGATTCACGATACCCTTGATGCTGGAAGATTTTCCTGTACCGGCATCACCGAACAGCAGACAATTATTGGCTTTTCTCTTTTCCACAAAGGCTTCCGTATTCTCGATCAGCTTCTGCTTGGGGATCTCATAGCCAACCAGATCCTCCAGATAAACATGAGCGATATTGGTGATGGGCTCGATGGTGGCTGTACCGTCGCCGTTTTCCCGCAGGCGGAAGGCCTTATTCAGACCGAATTTCCCCACGCCGAACTCGCCGTAAAAATTCACCAGTGCCACCATGAAGCCATCCACATTCTCTGTGGCAGCCAGTTCTTTGCTCAGAACACATATACGGTCACGGATACGACGGTTGTACATCTTGCTGCCGTCACTGGTATGTACGTAATCTTTGAGTACAGATGCCATATCCATGCCCATCATAGCGTCAATCTTTGCAATATCAAAATCAAAAAGCTCCTTAAAAATAGCCAGATCATGGCGTGCCATCACATTGATACTTCCCTCCACAGGACCTACGATCTCACAGGATTTGCTGAAAGCATTCTCACTGTTGACCAGAAGCCAGGTCAGATAGGTGTGCCACAGATTCCCGGAGAAACCATAATTTGCCGCCATCTCCAGCAACATATTTACAGCTTTACAGTAGCTTTCTCTCTCGTATTCCAGGTCGCTTTCCGTCAGCTCTCCTGCTTCATACGCCGGATATTCCTCACCCATCAGTCGGGCAAGGATCTGAAGCACCTCGCTGTTTTCCATATCTTTATATACTACACATGTGTGAATATTCATCCTACTCTCCATTCCACCGCCTTTTCAGATAGCGGTATACGTCGGCATGAAAGACAGCTGTATTGTACCTTTACATATACAATACACAGGCCTTTCACACTGATTTTTCCTCGTATATTCTTATAAGTCTTCAATATTTATAATTTCCCAGTATTTTAATAATTCCCGAGAATCCGCAGGTCCATAGCATCATGACGGATGCCCCGCAGCGCATTTTTTACCGCGCTGTCGTTCAAATTGCCCTCAAAATCCACAAAGAAACGATATTCCCAGGGGGAATCCGGTATGGGACGGGACTCGATCAGGGTCATGTTCAACTGATTATATATAATATGGGAAAGGATATTATACAGAGAACCCTGACTATGTCTGGTATTAAAGCAGATACTCACCCGTCGGGCATCGCTTCTGAACATCTTATTGCGGGAAACGATGATAAAACGGGTGGAATTGTTATCATCATAATGAATATTCTCTGCCAGAACATCCAGCCCGTACAGTTTCGCCGCATATGCACTGCCGATAGCCGCCTGGGTGGGATCTCCGTCATCATGGATCTTTTTGCAGGCTGCCGCCGTATTGGTATACTCTTTCTGTATCCATTCCTCGTGCTGATCCAGATACGGCTTGCACTGCGATAAAGCCTGGGGATGGGAATAAACCCGCTCAACATCCGTAAGCTTTGTGCCCGGAAGTCCGAGAAGCTTGTGCTCCACCTTCAGTGTATGCTCATCCACGATAGTAATGTCATAGGACATCAGCAGATCATACATATCTGTAACGATACCTGCTGTGGAATTCTCGATGGGGAGCACCGCAAAATTGGCTTCCTTATTAACGATAGCTTCAATAGCCTCCTTAAAGGTAGGTACATGGAAGCAATTCACATCCTCACCAAAGTATTCCAGCATGGCCGCATAGCCATAGGCACCTTCCACCCCCTGAAACACTACCTTTTTATTTTTATAGACCTCATCGATCTCCTCAAAGCCCAGATCCTCTGTCAGACCATTTTCCGTCTGGATCTGGTACTGGCGCTTACGGCTGATGGAAATGATCTGCTTTAACACCTCCTGAATACCTATAGCGTTGAATTCGGAGGACGCCATGCCCCGGAGCTCTCTGTACATCTCCTCTTCCCGCTCCGGATCCACTACTCTCACACCATGCTGCAGCTTGAACTCTGCAATATCTTCTGTCAGGCGCATACGTTTTTCAAATAATTCTGCGATCTGGCGGTCGATCTCGTCCACCTCGGCACGTGTCTTCTGTAAATCTGTCATATAATTTTCCTTATTCTTCCTGATCATTTTCTGTGGCTGCCTCTGTCAGCTCTCCGATAAAAGAAAGGGAGCCGAAAGCCACGATGACGCCGTCTGTACCGGCGCACTGTCTTGCTTTATTTACTGCGATTTTTATCGTATCACAGGGAATCACAGCGGGATTAAACTCCCGGATCACTTCTGCCAGCTGTTCCTTTGGCAGAACTCTGTCATAATCGTTATGAGCCGTCTCTATGGTAAAGATCTGCTCTGCCATAGGCGCCATCATTTCCATCAGAGTGTGCACCTGTTTGTCCTTGTACATTCCGATGATAAA
>CALZMS010000173.1 GCA_945788595.1 uncultured Lachnospiraceae bacterium | reverse complement strand
AAGATCTGGAAGGAATTTTTACACAAAGATTTAATCCCGAAGAACAATATGTCCGAGCTTTATTTTGAAGAACCGGATATTGAAGGGTTTGTAAAGAAACTGGAAGCATCTGACTTTGAAATCGAATATGTTAATGAGCTGATGGAGCATAGCTGGGGCCAAAAGGTTGTCAGATTCTACGATCCGGATGGAAATCTGATCGAAGTGGGAACACCTGTCACCCAGGGCGTCAGTTAAATGCCAAGAGAAACGTATAAAAACATGAAAGGTGGAAGACTATGAAAGTATATGGTGCACAAATCTGCATTGACTGCAGAAACTACAAGGCAATCCAAAAGGCCAGAGGCTTTGAGGCTGAGTATATTGAGATTACGAAGGACACTGCCAAACTGAAGGAATTCTTACAACTGCGGGATACGAATCCTGTGTTCGAGGACATCAGAGCCCGCGGCGGCATCGGGATTCCTCTGTTTGTAGATGAGGATGGAGAAATGACCTTTGATATCAATGAGGCATTCTCCTGGATCGGACAGCCTCCGGTAAGAGAGGAAGAAATTGTCGAGCATAGAAGTTAAAAGGTGAGGAAAGGATATGGATAAAAAAATGGTACTACTGATCACAGTTGTAGTTGTTGCCCTGGTGGCGGCAGTATTGATTACAGGAAAAAATTCAAAAGGAGAAAAAGATATGGCAGAATATACATCCATTACTATGGACGAGGCGAAGAAAATATTTGAAACAGAAGGAGATTATCTGATTTTAGATGTCAGAACAGCCGGGGAGTATGCATCAGGTCACATTCCGAGGGCAATCAATGTGGCAAATGAGGACATTAAAGACATCGAACCAGCACAACTTCCCGAAAAGAATCAGGTGATCTATGTGTACTGCAGAAGCGGTAACAGAAGTAAGCAGGCAGCTGCGAAGCTTGCGGCTATGGGCTATACCAATATTATCGAGATTGGCGGAATCATGGATTGGACAGGTGATTTGTCATGAACTATGGCTTTTTAAGTTTGCTGCCATCCCTCCTTGCCATTGTGCTGGCGCTGACAACCAAAAATGTTTTTCTGGCACTTGTGGCATCACTCCTGTTTGGAAATCTTTTACTGGCAGATTACAATCTGATTGGAATGCTGGTGGGAACGAAGGACATGATCGTAAATGTATTTTCATCCTCTTCCAGTACATCCATCATCATTATTCTGACCTTGCTTGGGGGCATGTTTTATATGATTGAGGAAGCCGGCGGGCTGGGAGGCTTTACAGCATTGATGATTGAAAAAAGAAGTGTCATCAAATCCAGAGTAGGTGCGGAGCTATTTACCTGGCTGGTCGGTATCCTGGTATTCATCGACGGTACCTTAAGTGTGATGATCACCGGATCTGTTTCCAGACCTCTGACCAGGGCTTTTCGTATTTCGCCTGAGAAGAATGCATGGATCGTGCACTCTACTGCAACCCCGTTATCTGTTCTGATACCTATTGCGGCCTATGGCCCTTACATTGCAAGCTTTATCGAAGCCCAGGGAATTGAGAATCCCACCCAGCAAATGGTAAATGGTATCTTTTTTAACTTTTACTGCATCTTTGCAGTACTGGGGGTTGCACTCTTTATTCTGGCGCGATTTGACTTTGGTCCCATGAAAAAGGCAGAGACAGATTATGCCGCAAAAAACAGTATTGTGATCAATGAGACGGAAAAACAGGACACCGTAGAAGCAGTCGATGGAAAAGCCCGTTATCTTTTGGTGCCTATGATTTTGATGATCGGTCTTGCCATTGCCTACATCTTCTACAGTGGCGAAGGGAACCTCATGAGAGGTGATGCGGAAACAGGACTGATTCTCGGAATTGCTGCAGGATGTTTATATCTGATCGTGGCTCGTGCTCTTTCCGGAGAGATCTCTGTGGGAGGAGGCACTGCAAAGCTGCTGACCGGCTGTGGAACGATGAGCAACATTGTAATCATTATGATACTGGCATATGCATTCAGCAATCTGTTAGGGGACTTAGGGACTGCAGCTTATTTGTCAGGTATCTTGATTAGATTCCTTACACCGGCTATATTTACACCGATTGCGTTTCTCCTTACCTGCCTGCTTTCCTTCTCTACAGGAACCAGTGCAGGAACCATTGCCATTATGATGCCGATCTTACTTCCGATGGCAATGTCCTTAAATGTTCACATTCCGATGATCGTAGGTGCAGTAGCAGGCGGTGCGGTATTTGGAGATCACACTTCGCCGATTTCTGATACGACCATTATGTCCTGTTCGTCCACAGGCTGTGATGTGGTATCACACGTGAAGACACAGCTGCCCTATTCTCTTTGCTTTGCAGCGGCAGCCTGCGTGGTGTACCTGGCTGTTGGCTTTATTTTATAGGAGTTTTGTATGTACGATTTTGACAGGGTCATTGACCGGCATGGAAAAAACAGTGCCAAATGGGATGAGCGTTTCATTGGAAAAGAAGATCAGGAGCTGTTGCCTTTCTGGGTGGCGGATACGGATTTTCCTGCTCCAAAAGCTGTGCAGAGAGCACTTGCGGAATGTGTAGAACATAACCTTTACGGCTATAGCTTACCTCCCGCAGGTTGTGCGAAAGCGGCAGCAGACTGGCAGAAGCGACGTCACAGCTTTGATGCCAGACCGGAGTGGGCGGTGTTTATGGCAGGAATTGATTCGGCCCTGGCAGCTTCAATTCGTGCATTTACAGATCCCGGAGATGGAGTGCTGATTCAGACACCGATTTATGCGCCGTTTTTTGAAATTCCGGAGAAGAACGGACGACATGTATTGGAAAATCCTATGCGTCTGGTGAATGGACATTACGAACCGGACTTTGAGGACTTTGAAGAAAAAGCAAAGGATGCAAAGCTTTGGATGTTTTGTAATCCGCAGAACCCAACAGGCCGCTGCTTTACAAAAGAGGAGTTACTACGGTTTGCTAAGATCTGTCTGGAAAATGATGTGCTGATCGTATCTGATGAGATCCATGCGGATATCATTTTTGACGGATTAAAACATATTCCAATCGCATCTCTTTCACCGGAGATTTGTGCACGAACCATCACCTGTACCTCTGCCAGCAAGACTTTCAGTGTAGCGGGGCTGGCGGCTTCTGTGATTTTCATTGCTGATGAAAAAATGCGTCATCAGTTTGAAGAAGAAAAAGACCGGTGCTGCAACAATACGAATCTTCTGGGACTGGTAGCTATGGAGGCAGCATATCGGGACGGAGATACTTATGCAGACGAGCTGGTGGACTATCTGCAGGATAACCGTGATTTTGCCACGGATTTTATAAAACAGAGACTTCCGGGACTTCGGGTATTAAAGCCCGAGGCGACCTTTCTGCTGTGGATTGACTGCAGCGGTCTTGAAATCCCGGCAGAAAAACTGGAAGATTTCTTCCGTCTGGCAGGAATTCTTCTGAGTATGGGAAGTGGTTATCGGGAGCCCACCGGACAATTTGTGCGTCTCAATTTCGGATGCAGCCGGGCTGTGCTGGAAGAGGGGCTTTCCAGAATATCTGAAGCGGTGTTAAAAAAAGACTTTTGACGTCAAAAAATAGTCTCCCGGCTCGATCAGTCATCGGTAAAAGACCGAGGAGGAGAGAATCATAGAACAGATGGAAAAAGTGCACAAAATATAAAATTGATTTATATGCACTTTTGA
>CALZMS010000172.1 GCA_945788595.1 uncultured Lachnospiraceae bacterium | reverse complement strand
GATGGCTGTCATCTTTCGTGTCCATATTGTCCAGCCAGACCGTACCCTCGCTGGGCACCAGCAGGGCGTTGAGATGCTTGGCCAGAGTGGATTTTCCAGATCCGTTGTGTCCCAGAATTGCGATAAACTGCCCCGGTTCTACTTCCAGATCCACACCGTCAATAGCACGGAAGGTCTCTTCTTTCTCATTTTCATCGTAGCGTATATAATCATAGATCAGCTTCGCTGTCTTAACGATTCCCATCTTCTTCAACCTCCGCCGGTTCTTCTGTCGTTAAAAATCCGTCCATAACCTCCCAGATTTCATCTCTTCCCTGCTTTGTCTGGGCGGAAAATGGAATCATCAGCGTATCCGGCAGCACTTCCAGTGTCGTGCGAATCAGCTTTAACTGCTTCTGCACCTGGCTTCTTTTGATCTTATCCAGCTTTGTCGCAATGATGATCGGTTTGAAACCGCTGTCCACGATCCACTGGTACATCATCTTATCATTAGCGCCGGGAGCGTGGCGGATGTCCACAAGCAGAAATACTGCCTTCAGATCCTGGCTGGTGTGCAGATATTTCTCGATCATACGACCCCATCTGGCACTTTCCTCTTTGGACACACGGGCATAGCCGTAACCCGGGAGGTCTACCAGATACATCTCATCATTGACATTGTAAAAATTGATGGTCTGGGTCTTTCCCGGCTCAGAACTGGTTCTGGCCAGGGATTTTCGATTCATCAGACCGTTGATCAGTGACGATTTGCCCACATTGGATTTGCCGGCAAATGCCACCTCCGGACGGCCTGTCTGCGGCAGTGTGCTTGTCACACCGCAGACGATGTCCAGAGATACATTTTTTATTTTCATGGATTACTCCTTCACAAATGCCTGCTCGATCACTTCCGGCATCTCCGCCACAAAACGGATCTCCATGCCCTCCGTGATCTCTTTATCCAGTTCTTCCACATCCGGACGGTTCTTCACCGGTACAAGTACCAGCTTCATACCGGCCTTTTTCGCTGCCAGCAGCTTTTCCTTCAGACCGCCGATAGGAAGTACACGGCCTCTTAAGGTCACTTCACCGGTCATAGCCACATCGGCACGCACCGGGATCTTTGCCATAGCGGACAGCATAGCAGTAGTCATGGTGATGCCTGCGCTGGGACCATCCTTGGGCACTGCGCCCTCCGGAATATGGATATGTACATCGTGATTTTTGAAAAATTCCGCGTCCAGACCATACTGTTCTCCGATGGAGCGGATATAACTGATGCCGATCCGGGCAGATTCCTTCATCACATCGCCCAGATTGCCGGTCAGGATCAGTTCACCTTTACCCGGCATCAGATTTACCTCGATCTGCAGTGTGTCACCGCCCACGCTGGTCCAGGCCAGACCACGAACGATACCGATCTCCGGTTTTTCGTTAGCCTCGATATAGGTATAGCGGGCTTTTCCAAGATACGTTTCCAGATCGTTTTTCTGTACAATCACCTGCGCTTTTTTATCTTCAATAACGGTTCTTGCCGCTTTTCTGCAGACCTGGCCGATCTTTCTCTCCAGATCCCGGACACCGGCTTCTTTCGTATAACCGAAGATCATAGCTGCCAAAGCTTCTTTTTCTATGGTCAGCTGACTGTTTTTCAGACCGTTTTTCTTTTTCTGTTTCGGCAGGAGAAATTCTTCTGCAATATGCAGCTTTTCATTTTCTGTATAGCTGGATACCTCGATGACCTCCATACGGTCCAAAAGCGGCCGCGGTATATTGGAAGCATCATTGGCGGTAGCAATGAACAGTACCTCCGAAAGATCCAGGGGCAATTCCACATAATGATCGGAAAAATGGGAATTCTGCTCAGCATCCAGCACTTCCAACATGGCAGCTGCCGGATCGCCTTTGTAATTACTGCCCATCTTGTCGATCTCATCCAGAAGCATCAACGGGTTTCTGACACCGCATTTTTGCAGTGCCGCCACGATGCGTCCCGGCATGGAACCCACATAGGTTCTTCTGTGCCCACGGATCTCCGCCTCATCGCTGACACCGCCCAGGCAGATACGCACGTACTTTTTGTTCAGTGCCTCGGCCACAGAACGGGCAATAGATGTTTTTCCGGTTCCCGGCGGTCCCACCAGACAGATAATAGGGCTGTCTCCCTTCTTTGTCAGGCGACGCACAGACAAAAATTCCAGAATACGCTCTTTTACCTTTTCCAGACCGTAATGGTCTCTTTCAAGAATGCGCTCGGCTCTGCGGATGCTGACCGTATCCTTAGACAATTTCTCCCAGGGCAGGGATAACAACGTCTCGATATAGCCACGCACCACAGGTCCCTCAGAAGGATTGTTTCCCAAAAGCTTAAGGCGGCCAATCTCCTTTTTGATCTTATCTTTGACCTCCACAGAAGCATTCAATTCCCTTAGCTGCTGTTCAAATTTATCTATATCACTGTCTGTAGTGTCCTCCCCCAGTTCCTGGCGGATCACTTTTAACTGCTCCCGCAGAATATATTCCTTCTGATTCTGGTCAATATGTGCTTTGATCTTTTCGCTTAAGGCTGATTTGATCTGCATCACATGCACTTCATTGACAAGCATTTCTCCGAGAAGCTCATATTTCTCGGAAAGCTTTACCGTTTCCAGAAGCTTCTGGCGACGTTCATAGGAGATGGGAAGATTGACCGTAATCTGGTCCATGGCTTCCTCAAGCTCCGTAAGGCCCATGATCTGCTCCGCCATATCCCGGCTGAATTTCTGATTTTCCTCACAGTAGGAAGAAAAAAGCTCCATCAATGTCTGGCGCATAGCTTCCTTGGCATTAGCCGAAATATACAGATCATTCTCATCCTCGGCTTTCTGCACCTCCGCCTCCAAAAAAGGCTCTTCTTTAAAAAACTGCAAAAGCTGAGCCCGGTATTCACCCTCGACCATGACACGCACCAGTCCTTTGGGCATTTTCACGATCTGTCTTACGTGAACTACCGTTCCCATAGTGTATAAGTCAGAAAGGCCCGGCTGTTCCACAGCAGGGTCCTTCTGTGTAATCAAAAATAACTTCTGCTCCCTGACCATAGCCTCCGTAACGGCCTCCACAGACCGTTTACGGCTGACGTCAAAATGGGCCGTCATTTTCGGCAGGATCGTTGTCCCGCGAAGAGCTACGGCAGGCAGCACCTGTATCAGTTCATTCATCTTGTTCTCCGTCTGTTAGTAAACGGCAGTCTTTATCAGTTAGCTGCCGGAAGCGCTTTCTGGCTTCTTTTCCCGGCATTTCTTCTGGTGTATACCGGTTCACCGCGGGTAATGAGCGGTGCTTCCAGTCCCAGGATAGAAGCTGCCGTGATCTCACATTTCTGGATCGTATCGTCTGAAGGTGACTCGAACATCAAATCCATCATGGTATTTTCCATAATAGAGCGAAGTCCTCTGGCGCCGGTCTTTCTCTCCAGTGCCTTTCTGGCCATCTCAATCAGCGCGCTGTCATCAAATACCAGCTCTACACCATCCAGCTCCATCAGTTTCTGATACTGGCGGACCAGAGAGTTCTTCGGTTCCTTTAGGATACGTACAAGAGCGTTCTCATCCAGAGAATCCAGCGTTACGACTACCGGCACACGTCCGATAAACTCCGGAATCAGGCCGAATTTGATAAAATCCTCTGGCATGACCTGACGAAGTACAGCGCCGATATTGCGT
>CALZMS010000171.1 GCA_945788595.1 uncultured Lachnospiraceae bacterium | reverse complement strand
GGCCGTACCTTGTCCGGTGGTCTTGATCCGGCGGCACTGCATATGCCGAAGCGCTTTTTCGGTGCAGCCAGAAATATGCGTGAGGGCGGCAGCCTGACAATCCTTGCTACAGCTTTAGTGGATACGGGCAGCAAGATGGATGATGTGGTTTATGAGGAATTTAAGGGT
The DNA here is from genome assembly GCA_945788595.1 of uncultured Lachnospiraceae bacterium. Taxonomy (GTDB): domain Bacteria; phylum Bacillota; class Clostridia; order Lachnospirales; family Lachnospiraceae; genus UBA11957. The sequence goes on along the minus strand of CALZMS010000171.1, from coordinate 3,541 downwards.
ACCGGTAATATGGAACTGGTGCTGGACCGCAAGCTGCAGGAGAAGAGAGTATTTCCGGCCATCGACATCCAGAAATCCGGAACACGGCGTGAGGATCTGCTGCTGAGTCCGGACGAGCAGGAGGTAGTCTACAATATGCGCAAGGCCTTAAACGGTCTTAAGGCAGATGAGGCTGTGGAGAATATTCTGAATATGTTCTCCCGCACGGCCAACAATGCAGAATTCGTACAAATGATGAAAAAACAAAAGCTGCTGTGATCCTTTAACATACAGGAGATTGACATCTGCAAAAAGCATGATAAAAAAACAGGTTTGTACTTGCTTTTTCCAATTATGTATGTTACAATTACGAAGCTGTTTGAATTTAATCAAGTTGAAATATACAGATTTCAAGTCATTATGAAAAAAGTAAGAGGTGAATATCATGAGAGAAGCTATCCAGCCGGCATATTATCAGGCTACAGTTACCTGCAACTGCGGTAACACATTCGTAACAGGTTCCACAAAAGAGGATCTGCATGTTGAGATCTGCTCCAAATGCCATCCGTTCTATACAGGACAGCAGAAAGCTACATCCGCTCGCGGACGTATCGAGAGATTCAACAAGAAATATGGTGTGAAATAATCATCCATAAAATCGTTGATGTGATTAGGTTGAGGTCGGCAGATCTCAACCTATTTTCATACATGGGAAAAATTCTGCAGGGAACAGCACTTTGCCGGCAGAAAAGTTTTCCGGTTGAGTCAGGTAGGAGGATATTATGAAATCATCAAATATCGGTGGACAGGCAGTCCTTGAGGGAATTATGATGCGCCATCAGGATGTGTATTCCGTGGCGGTACGTAAGCCGGACGGAACCATTGAGGTAAAGGTAGATCCCTATAAGCCGCTGGTCCCCTGGAAATGGGCATATAAGATGCCAATTGTTCGCGGTGTGTTTAGTTTCCTGGAATCGCTGGTGATCGGCACGAAGTGTCTGATGTATTCTTCAACTTTTTATGAGGATGAAGAGGAAGAAACGGCGAAGCACCAGTCGGAGGAAGAGAGAGAACGCCTTCAGAAAAAGAAAGAGAAGGAAGACAAAGCGATGATGACAGGTGCTGTGGCACTTTCCCTGGTACTGTGCGTGGGCCTGTTTATCATGCTGCCGTATTTCGCTTCCCGTGCGCTGCGGCTGGTGACAACATCCGAGACACTGATCACCATTCTGGAGGCATGCATCCGTTTGCTGATCTTTTTTGCCTACATTCTGCTGATCTCCCGCATGAAGGATATTCAGAGAACCTTTATGTATCATGGAGCAGAGCATAAATGTATCAATTGTATAGAGCATGGCATGGAACTGAATGTGGAGAATGTGCTGAAAAGCTCCCGGGAGCATAAGCGCTGCGGTACCAGCTTTCTGTTTTTTGTGGTTATTGTCAGCGTGATTTTTTTCCTGTTTATTCATGTGGAATCACCTTTGTGGCGTATTGTGATTCGCCTTCTGCTGATTCCTGTGATCGCCGGAGTATCTTATGAGATCATTCGTCTGGCGGGCAGCAGTGAAAATCCGGTGATCAGCCTCTTAAGCAAACCGGGACTTCTTCTGCAGAGACTGACTACGGCAGAGCCGGATGCATCCATGGTGGAAGTTGCCATTGCTGCCGTTGAGGCGGTTTTTGACTGGAAAGCTTATCTTGCAGAAAATGATGTTGAGGTTGAGGAAAAATGACGGCACAGGAATGGCTGAGAGAGGCCTGCGCTGCTCTTGAAAATGCCGGTATAGTGGACGCAGACAGCGATGCCTGGCTGATATTTTCCCACGTGACAGGCATGAGCCGTATGATGTATACGCTGGAGAGGGACCGCTGCTTAAGTGAAGAGGAGACAGGCTGCCTGGCAGAGATGCTGGAAAAAAGAAAACAGCATATCCCTGTACAGCAGCTAACCAAAGAAGCGTGGTTTATGGGCTATCCTTTTGCAGTCGATGAAAACGTATTGATCCCCAGAATGGATACGGAAATACTGGTGGAGGCAGTGCTGACGCGGCTGGGGCGGATACCGGAGAAAAAGGCTGGTGAACGCCGGATCCTGGATATGTGTACCGGCAGCGGATGTATACTTCTGAGCCTTTTAAAGGAAGCGAAAGGATTACTGGGAACCGGTGCTGATATTTCCGATAAAGCTCTCCGGGTGGCCCGGGAGAATGCGGCCAGACTGGGATACGAGGTGCAGCTTATCCGCAGTGATCTGTGGGAAAATATAGAAGATACGTATGAGGTCATCGTATCCAATCCGCCGTATATTGTGACAAAGGTGATTCCCACTCTGGATGCGGAGGTGAGGGATCATGAGCCGGTACTGGCCCTTGACGGCGGAGAGGACGGTCTGGATTTTTATCGCAGAATTATTGCAGATGCCCATCGTTTTCTGGTTCCCGGAGGCCTTCTGGCTTTTGAGATCGGCTACGATCAGGGACAGGCGTTGACCGAGCTTTTAAACCATGCAGGATATAAAGATATTGAAATCCTGAAGGATCTGGCCGGTCTTGACCGGGTGGCTTTGGGATGGAAAGCAGATGAACAACAGGAGGAGTAAGAGATGTTTGACAGTTCAATGATGGATAGACTGGAAACCCTGCAGATTCGTCTGGAGGAGATTTTGAATGAATTAAATGAGCCGGCAGTGGCAGGCGATTCTGCCCGTTTTCAGAAGCTGATGCGGGACCAGGCAGAGCTGCAGCCGGTGGTGGATACGTATAAAGCCTACAAGAAGTGTCAGGAGACCATTGAGGACAGCCTGATGCTTCTGGATGAGGAAAAGGATGAGGAAATGCGGGAAATGCTCAAGGAAGAGCTTTCCGATGCCAAGAAAGAGATACAGGAGCTTGAGCAGCAGCTGAAGGTGGCACTCCTTCCCAAGGATCCTAACGATCAGAAAAACGTTATTGTGGAGATCCGCGCCGGTGCAGGCGGTGATGAAGCTGCTCTGTTTGCAGCAGAGATCTACCGTATGCTGGTAAAATATGCGGAGAGCCGCCGCTGGAAAACGGAGATGCTGAGTCTGAATGAGAACGGTATCGGCGGTTTCAAGGAAGTTACCTTTATGATCAACGGTGTCGGTGCTTATTCCCGTCTGAAATATGAGAGTGGTGTGCATCGTGTACAGCGTGTGCCGGAGACGGAATCCGGCGGACGTATCCATACGTCCACGATTACTGTGGCGATCATGCCGGAGGCAGAAGAGATTGATTTTGAGCTGGATCTGAATGAATGTAAGTTTGATGTATTCCGGGCTTCCGGAAACGGCGGACAGTGCGTTAACACCACGGACTCTGCCGTTCGTCTGACCCATATTCCCACAGGCATCGTGATTTCCTGCCAAGATGAGAAATCCCAGCTGAAGAATAAAGATAAGGCCATTAAGGTGCTGCGTTCCCGTCTGTACGATCTGGAACTGCAGAAGCGCCATGACGCGGAGGCTGAGGCCAGAAGAAGCCAGGTGGGTACAGGTGACCGCTCCGAGAAGATCCGTACGTATAACTTCCCGCAGGGACGC
>CALZMS010000170.1 GCA_945788595.1 uncultured Lachnospiraceae bacterium | reverse complement strand
ACCCGGATTTCCCAGGCCTGCGATCAGATACATGGTTTGCTCCTTATTTGTTTTATGAGAAGTAGACCAGCTCCTGTGCCGGTTTTTCTGCCGGTTTTACCTCGGAAGCATAGAACACTGGGCCGTAATCGTGGTAGGCCTTCTGGTATTCCATCTTCATGGTGGCCGTAACCTCCACCCAGTCGCCAAGCTTCATCTTTTTGGCATAGGGAGATTTGCAGATATATCCGATAAAGGAGGTATCGTCCGCACAGCAGGTCATAGCCATACGTCCCGGCACAAAGTAACCGGAGGACAGCTCACGGCTCTTTAAGGTCATGCCTTTAAAGCGCATGGTCTTTCCTTCATATTTCTCCGGATTTTCCATCACATCCACATAGAAGATACCGTAATCCTCGTCTGCAATCTCCACGATATCCGCATCCAGATCATAGGGCATATTGCCGTCGAAAATATCGTTGATCTCACCCTCACTGTTTTCAAAAATGATCTGGGCTGCCGGATTGACCACCTTAATGCTGCGGCGGAAATTCGCCAGGGGCTGGGATACATCCGCCCGGTTAAAGATGATCAGCTCAGCGTTTCTTACCATCTCCACAAACAGAGATTTCATATTGTTCATATACACCTGGAAGGTGCTGGAGTCCACTGTAACGATATGCTGCACGATGCCCCAGCCTGCCGGCATCTCCATCTGCTCCAGCTTTGCTACGGACCACAGTGGATTGTACTCTAAGAGCACACGATCCGGGTGATATTTTCTCTCAAAGGACTGCAGAAGTTCTTTAGTGAAATCCTCCGGCTTCTCCACAATTTCCACATAGGTGTTATATTTTTCTTTTAATTCATCGGCGTCAAACTCTACTTCACCCTCTTCACAGAGAAGAAGCAGTGAGGGCTCCTCTATCTGAAAATAGTCCTGGCGGACGGTAAAATCCAGAAATGTGGATTTACCGCTTTCCAGAAATCCCGTAACCAGATAGACAGCCACCTGTACATCCATTTCTATCATATTCTGTTCTCCCGTATTATAAACCAAACAGCTCTTTCAGCTTATCCTCTTTCAGCTTGGAACCGATCACGCAGATACGGCCGGTAAATTCCGGCACGCCGGTACGGATCTCTGTTTCCTCCGGCACCATATCAAAGTAATGCCATTCACCGGCTGCGTCCGGAAGCATACCTTTGGCCCGCAGGACGATACCGTACTCATCGCCGTCTTTGGAAAGCTCTGCAAGGATATTTTCCAGTTCTTCACGGCTGTATTTTTTTGCGGTCTCATGGCCCCAGCTGGTGAATACCTCATCGGCATGATGATGGTCGTGATCATGACAGCCACAGTCGCAGTCCTCGTCATGGTCATGGTGATGATGGTGCTCATGGTCATGGCAGCCGCAGTCACACTCCTCATCATGGTCATGATGGTGGTGATGATGCTCGTGATCGTGGCAGCCGCAGTCTTCATCATGATCATGGTGATGATGGTGCTCATGGTCATGGCAGTCACACTCTTCATCGTGGTCATGGTGGTGATGGTGCTCATGGCAGTCACACTCTTCATCGTGATCATGGTGGTGATGATGATGCTCGTGATCGTGGCAGCCGCAGTCACACTCCTCATCATGGTCATGATGATGGTGATGCTCATGTGCCTCTTTCAGAAGCTCGCTGGCAAGATCTGCTTTTTCATTCTCCATAACAGCTTTGACCTGCTCCGACTCCAGCTGCTCCACCGGTGTGGTGATGATATTAGCACTCTCATTGAGACTGCGGATCAGCTCAATGGCTTCCTTCACCTTTTTCTCATCTGCTACATCGGTACGGCTCAGAACGATGGTACCTGCATAAGCGATCTGATTCGAGAAAAATTCTCCGAAGTTTCTCAGATACATTTTGCACTTCTTTACATCAGCTACCGTTGTATAACTGTTGAGCTGGATCTCACATTTATCCTTTACGTTCTCCACAGCCTTGATGACATCGGACAGCTTGCCTACACCGGAGGGCTCGATAATGATACGGTCCGGATGGTATTTCTCCACCACTTCCACCAATGCTGTACCGAAATCGCCTACCAGGGAACAGCAGATGCATCCGGAATTCATCTCACGAATCTCAATTCCCGCTTCTTTTAAGAAACCACCGTCAATACCGATCTCACCGAATTCGTTTTCGATCAGCACCACCTGTTCACCCTGATATGCTCCCTTTAAAAGCTTCTTGATCAGAGTTGTCTTACCGGCTCCGAGAAAGCCGGAAATAATATCTATTTTCGTCATGTTTACCTCCCTGTCCCTTAAGGACATCTCTTCTAAAAGCAAAGGCATTTTATGCGCGGGCCTCTGGCCGCCCGGGGTAAAACTGCCGCAGCGTATCAGTTCACTACATACACAGATACGCTGCATCAATAATTGTCAAATGAGTATTATAGTGCATTCAATCACAAATTGCAACGCTGCCGCACCGTAATTGATACAGATCTTCCCGCTGATTCTCAAGGCAGGGGATCTGTTTTCTTGTTTTTTTCAGCACATCCGATGAAAGATCCGCATAAAGGATCTCCTCCTTCTCTCCGGCCTCTGCCAGTATCCGACCCCAGGGATCGATCACCATAGAATGACCGTGGGCTTTAAAAGCGGCTTTTTGCCCGCACTGCCCGCAGGCCAGCACATAACAGGTATTCTCAATGGCCCTTGCCCGAAGCAGCGGCTCCCAGTGAGCCTCGCCGGTGGGGTCCGTAAAATTAGCCGACACGATCAGCACTTCTGCCCCGTTGTCCGCCATCAGACGGTACAGCTGCGGAAAACGAAGATCATAGCATATGGAAAGCCCCAAGCGCCCCAGATCCGTATCCGCCAGACACACCATATCTCCCGGCACTATCTCATCAGATTCCCTGTAACTCGGCCCATCCTCCACACTCACATCAAACATATGCAGCTTACGGTACTTTGCCGTACACCGTCCCTCCGGAGAAAACAGCATAGACATATTCCGAGCTTTTTTCTCGCATTTTTCCGTTATGCTTCCGGTATGAAGCCAGACACCATTTTCTGCGGCCATCTGCGAAAAACGCTCCGTGATCTCCCCCGGCACTACACTTCCATGCCCCGCCATATCCGGCCCAATATACTCCACCGTCTCCGGAAATACTACCAAATCCGCTCCGTTTCTCGCAGACTCTCTGACCTTGTCTTCCATTTTTCTCAGATTTTCTTCTTTATCCTGCTGCGAATCCATCTGTACCAGCGCCACTCTAAAATTCTTCATCATCCCACCTCCATCTTTCATAACTTATTTGACACTACCTTTATCTTTATCTCTATCTTTTATCCACTTCAACAACCAGCCCGAAGAAGTGTCAGTGCCTCCTCGAATATATGTATGTATACCTCGCGACTTTAGCGAGCACGACTCCGAGACCTTAGGCTCGGAGCGAGCGCAGCAGGAGCAAGGTATACATACATATATTCGAGGAGGCACTGACATTTCTGAGGGCGTCCCCCCACACACTCTATTTCTTCTTTTTCTCTTTATAACTCCGGATCTGCGCCACAACCCTCTGCAAATACTCTCTCTGTCTCTCCTGATTCTTCCCAGGCCTGAACACCTTAACACGCCGCAGCGCACTCTTCTGCAGATGCCCCATTCTATGTACCGCAAACTCCGTATGCTGCACCGTCAGCCGCTCACGCCGCGCAGCCAGTGCATCCTCCAGATCCGAACC
>CALZMS010000169.1 GCA_945788595.1 uncultured Lachnospiraceae bacterium | reverse complement strand
TGTGGTGTCCGTCTCATGACCCACTGCCGAAATGACCGGTGTCCCGCACTCAAATACGGCCCTGGCCACACATTCTTCATTAAATGCCCAGAGATCCTCGATGGAACCGCCGCCCCGGCCTACAATCATTACATCCACACCGGCTTTATCCAGCGTCTGAATACCCTTTACGATACTTTCCTTAGCTCCTTCGCCCTGAACAAGAGCCGGGTAAAGAATGATCTGCACATAGGGATTTCGCCTGAGGGCAATATTACGGATATCCTGAATTGCCGCTCCCGTAGGTGCCGTGACTACGCCAAGCCGACGGACCACTTTTGGGATCGGCTGCTTATACTGCGGGGCAAACATGCCCATCTCTTCCAGCTCCTGCTTCAGCGCCAGAAACTTCTCATACAAAAGTCCCGCGCCCACCAGCGTGATCTGTCTGGCATACAGCTGATAGCGTCCGTCACGCTCATATACACTTACAGAGCCTGTAACGATCACCTTGTCGCCGTCCTTCATCCGGAAAGCGAGACCTTTTCTCTGACCCGCAAACATGACACAGGCTATGGCTCCTGTTTCGTCCTTCAGGGAAAAATAGATATGCCCTGAGGTATGGTACTTACAGTTGGAGATTTCTCCCTGCACCGCAATGTTCCTGAGCAGAAAATCCTGTCCGAACATATTGCTGATGTAGCGGTTTACTTCTCCAACAGACCATGCTTTGTTCATGCTTCTTCTGTCTCCGTCTTCTCAGCAGCTGTGTCTTCCTTTTTCTCACCATGGGCGGCTGCGATCTTACCAAGAATACCATTGATAAAAGCTGCGGAATCGTCACCGCCAAACTGCTTGGCCAGCTCTACCGCCTCATTGATCGCCACACCTGTGGGCACATCTGCATCAAACAGGATCTCATAGACCGCCAGACGCAGGATGGTCAGGTCGACCTTGCTCATACGGGTGGTCTTCCATCCCCTGGATGTATTGTTCAGAATCTCATCGATCTCTTTTTCTTTTTCCAGCACGGAGCCCACTTTGTCCTCCATGTAGGTCTGGTCATTTTCTGCCAGAGTGCCCAGTCCTTCAAAATACAGCTGCAGCTGTTCGGGCATTTCTTCCTTTTCTGTGAACATGCTCACAAAAAGCAGTTTAAAAATATTTTCTCTCAATTCAGTTCTCTTCATATTTTCCCCATTTCTAATCAAAAAGAGGGTCCGATACTTTTGGCGGGCCCTCTTCACAATCTCATCCTAGGATGCATTATTTAGTCTTGTCAACGTCCACGCCTGCAATACTGATATCCACATCGGACACGGTCAGTCCGGTCATGTTTTCGATTGCTGATTTAACTTTATCCTGCACAAGCGCACAGGTTTTCGGAATGCTGTAGCCATACTTAAGATATACGTTCAGCGATACCTTTACCACACTATCCTCAATTGCGATACGGACAGCCTTGGCCAGGTTCTTACGGCTGAGTCTCGGTACATCACCGTAAGTAATGTGACCGCTGAGCGAGGATACACCTTCAACCTCTGTAGCGGCAAGTCCTGCAATGATAGCTACAACCTCATCGGCAATATCAACCTTACCGGTGGACTGGTTATCATATATTGTATACGTGTCTCTTCCTTCGATCGTCACTTCTGCCATATGTCCCTCCTCTTGCACCTGTTGTGCGTTCTCTGGTTATTATAACAAAAACCCTTGCCGAAATAAAGGGGCATTACCCTAATTTTTGCTGAACTCAGCCAGTTTCAGGCCTTTATTTCTGTCCAGCGTCATGCCCACACTCCAGGGATTGACAAACAGAAGCAGCGGATTGCCTTTCAGATCCATGACCTTCTTCATATCACTGGTGCCGGTCAGATGCTCCACATCCACCTCTTCCTTATTTTCGATCCAGCGAATGTGCTCGTAAGGCAGCATTTCCAGACGAATATCTACCTTATATTCATTCTCCAGACGGTATTTCAGTACGTCAAACTGCAGCACGCCGACTACACCCACGATGATTTCTTCCATACCGGTATTGAACTCCTGGAAGATCTGGATGGCACCTTCCTGGGCGATCTGGTTGATACCCTTGATAAACTGCTTTCTCTTCATAGTATCAAGCTGGCGCACACGGGCGAAATGCTCCGGCGCAAAGGTAGGGATACCCTCATAGGCAAACTTCTTTCCCGGCATACAGATGGTGTCGCCTATGGAGAAAATACCCGGATCGAACACACCGATGATATCTCCGGCAAAAGCCTCGTCCACCACGTGACGATCTGAAGCCATCATCTGCTGGGGCTGGGACAGGCGCATTTTCTTATCGCCCTGTACGTGATACACCTCCATACCGGCATCGAAACGGCCCGAGCAGATACGCATAAAAGCGATACGGTCTCTGTGAGCCTTATTCATATTGGCCTGGATCTTGAAAACAAAAGCAGAAAAATCCTCCTCCATGGGATCGATAATTCCCACATCAGCCTTTCTCGGCAGCGGAGAATACGTCATCTTCAGGAAATGTTTCAGGAAAGTCTCCACGCCAAAGTTGGTCAGAGCCGAGCCGAAAAATACGGGAGACAGTTCACCTTTGCTGACTCTTTCCTGATCAAACTCGGCACTGGCACCATCCAACAGCTCAATTTCTTCTTCCAGCTGTTCTTTCTGGTCTTCATCCACCACATCCAGAAGATGAGGATCGTTAAGGTCGATCTCCTCCTCCAGACCTTCTTTGGTTCCCTTCATGGTATCAGAGAAGGTCAGCACTTTTCCGGTATTTCTGTCATAGACACCGCGGAATTTCTTACCGGAACCGATGGGCCAGTTGATCGGACAGGTTGCGATCCCCAGCTCTTTTTCGATATCGTCCAGCAGATCAAAAGTATCGTTGGCATCGCGGTCCATCTTATTGATGAACGTAAAGATCGGAATATGGCGCATTACACAGACCTTAAACAGCTTTCTAGTCTGCGCCTCTACACCCTTGGATGCATCGATCACCATAACAGCCGAGTCAGCAGCCATCAGAGTACGGTATGTATCCTCCGAAAAGTCCTGATGGCCAGGTGTATCCAGAATATTGATGCAGTAGCCATCATAATTAAACTGCAGTACGGATGAAGTAACGGAAATACCTCTCTCCTTTTCAATTTCCATCCAGTCGGACACCGCATGACGGGCTGTAGCCTTTCCCTTTACAGATCCGGCCAGATTAATGGCACCGCCGTACAGAAGGAACTTCTCTGTCAGCGTTGTCTTACCGGCATCGGGATGGGAAATAATGGCAAATGTCCGGCGTTTTTCTATTTCTTTCGTATATTTACCCAAAATAACCTCCATTGTCTGTTCACAGCGTCCGCCGCCTTTTTGTATACTATTCCCCAAAAAGCTTATCGGCAGACATAGTTTTACACAATACTCCGATTGTACTATAAAAAGTTTGCAAACGCAATAAACAGCTGCAGGTTTTTTTATTACTCAGAACGTACCGGAGTGATCACAATATTTTCCACACTGACACCGGTTTTTCTTTTTACCGCGTCCTCTATGCGGGCCTTGCCTGTTTCGTCCAGAGACGCAGCATCCACCACCACATCTACCGTGTCTCCTGTCATGCTGACCACAGCATTCTTAAAGCCCTGCGCCTCCAGAAGAGTCTCGGCAGCAGCTTCCTTTTCCGCACAATCCGTCAGTTCTGACAGAGAATTTACCGCTTTCTGGATCTCATTTTCTGAAAGATCTTTATTG
>CALZMS010000168.1 GCA_945788595.1 uncultured Lachnospiraceae bacterium | reverse complement strand
CAGCACTTACACCAACTACCGGATATGCTGCCAGCGGACCGGACTCAACGGATTCCTGAAGTCCTTTCTCAACTGCCGGGAAGTAGTTCTTCGGAACAGCACCGCCTACAACCTCCTGAGAGAACTCGAATGCTTCATCCTGATTTCCTGAGGGAGCAAAACGCATCTTAACGTGTCCATACTGACCATGGCCACCGGACTGTTTCTTATACTTGGCATCCACATCGGAATTCTTGCGGATAGTCTCACGGAAAGCTACTTTCGGCTTAACCATCTCTACGTCTACTTTGTATCTTTCTTTTAACTTGCTGAGCACGATATCCAGCTGCTGATCGCCGATACCATAGATCAGAGTCTGACGGTTAGCGGAATCGTTCACCAGACGAAGGGTCTGATCCTCTGCTGCCAGCTTGGACAGAGCCTGTGCCGCCTTATCCACTTCGTTCTTATTCGGAACCTTGTATCTCATGCAGGTATACGGAGCAGAGATCGTCGGTTTAGCATACAGCACCTGTTTTGCCTTTGCGCACAGGGTATCGCCGGTCTTTGCTTCCAGCTTGGCCAGAGCGCCGATATCACCGGCAAACAGCTCCGGAACCTCGATGGGCTTGCCGCCTTCAAGAACATACAGCTTACCGATACGTTCTTCCTTCTCCTGAACGGCATTGTACAGGGTATCGTTGGTCTTTAACACACCGGAGCAAACCTTGATCATGGAGTATTTACCGATAAACGGATCCATGATGGTCTTGAATACCAGTGCGGATTTACCTTTGGAGAAATCGTAATCTGCATGGAACAGCTCGCCTGTATCCTTTAACATACCGGCACGCTCTTTCTTGGTCGGATCCGGCAGGAAATCAACGATATCATCCAGAAGGTTTGTCACTCCATACAGGATATTCGGAGCACCCATGCTTACCGGAACGATAGAACCGTCGGCAATATTCATGGAAGCTGCCATCATGATCTCATCCACAGAAAATTCATCGCCGCCGAAGTAACGATCCATAAACTCTTCGCTGGTCTCAGCTACGGATTCCATCAGGATCTCTTTATATTTCTCATAATATTCTTCACAGTAATCCGGGATCGGGCATTCCTCATGCACGTCCTTTGCCAGGAACTTACGTCCTTTGCCCTTAACAACATTGACATAACCGATAAACTCTTCGTTTCCGCGAATCGGCATATGGAACGGAGCGATCTTCTTTCCATACAGCTCGGTCAGATCCTCAACTGTCTTGCGGAAGCTGACATCATCAATATCCATACCGGTAACGAACATCATACGGGGAAGATTGTATTTTTCGCAAAGATCCCATGCCTTCTGTGTACCAACCTGCACACCGGCTTTACCGTTAACCACGATGATAGCTGCATCAGCTGCTGCTACCGCTTCTTCTACTTCACCGACAAAATCGAAAAATCCCGGAGTATCCAGAATATTGATCTTGCATCCGTGCCATTCGATGGGAACCAGTGATGTAGAAATAGAAAATCCGCGTTTAATCTCCTCTTTATCATAATCACTGACCGTATTTCCGTCAGAAACCTTGCCCAGTCGGCTGGTAATACCGGAGATATATGCCATAGCCTCCGTCAAAGTTGTCTTTCCAGCGCCGCCATGTCCAAGAAGAACTACGTTCCTTATCCGGTCTGATCTGTAAATGTCCATAGTGTAACCCTCCCAAAATTCAATATAGTGATATTCTACTAATTTTTTTCGAATATATCAAGCAATATATTCAATTTGTACAATATTATTAGAAATATTAATAAATATAGATCATTTATTACAATATAACCTTTTATACTTTAACGTATAAAAAGATTGACTTTTATATGGCTCTGTTTTACAATGCTTAAAGTGCAAAAAATCACGAAATATACGAAAATAGCTTGAATTATCATCAGCTGAAAGGAAAATAAAATGGAAAATTTAACAGTAGGCTTTATCGGATTCGGCCTCATCGGCGGATCCATAGCCAAAGCGCTGCGAAAATCTCATCCTGACTGCCGCATCATGGCATACTCCCGTTCCAAAGAACCCCTGGAGGAAGCCAAGCAGGACGGAGTTATCGATATTATCTGTACAAAAGAAGATCCCTTCTTCGGCGCCTGCGACTATATTTTCATGTGCGCGCCGGTGGAGAGCAACATTGCCTATCTGGACTTTCTGAAAGCCAATATGCGGCCCAACTGTATTCTGACGGATGTGGGCAGCGTTAAGACCCCCATTCACGAAGCCATCACTGCAAAAGGCATGGACGCCTGCTTTATCGGCGGTCATCCTATGGCCGGTTCCGAAAAGACTGGCTATGCCAATGCGTCCGACCTGTTACTGGAAAATTCTTACTATATTTTAACCCCCGGTGAAGGTGTGCCTCAGGAAAGTATCGATGCTTTTACTGAACTGGTAAAATCAATCAGCGGTATTCCCCTGACCATGACTGCCCATGACCACGATTATACGACGGCTGTAATCTCCCATCTGCCTCATGTGATTGCCGCCACACTGGTGAACGCAGTCAAAAAGCTGGACGATCCGGAACAGCACATGAAAATGATCGCTGCCGGTGGTTTCAAGGATATCACCCGTATCGCATCCTCCTCACCGGAAATGTGGCAGAATATCTGTCAGGAAAATTCCGACAATATCGTAGAAGTCATCGATGACTATATCGAAATCCTGCAGGAAGCCAAGGCAAAGGTAATGGAACCGGACGGCACCGGTGTATACAGAATGTTTGAGGAATCCAGAGATTACCGCAATTCCTTCGGAGATCTTTCTGCCGGACCGATCAAGAAGAAATTTGCCTTTACCTGCGATCTGTACGATGAGCCGGGCGGCATTGCCACCATTACGATTATGCTGGGCATGCGCGGTCTGAGCATCAAGAATATCGGCATCATCCACAACCGTTCCTTCGCAGAAGGCGCGCTGGAGATCGAATTTTATACGGAAGAAGCCATGCAGCAGGCTATTGAGCTTCTCCGGGCCAGAAATTATACGCTCTACGTCAGAGACTGATATCGGAGGAAGCATTTATGGAATTTACATCCTGCACAAAACCGTTAAAAGGAACCATCAGCGTTCCCGGAGACAAATCCATCTCCCACCGTTCTGTCATGTTCGGCGCGCTGGCTGACGGTGTTACAGAGGTTACTCACTTTTTGAAAAGTGCCGACTGTCTGTCCACCATTGCCTGCTTTCGCGAGATGGGCATTCAGATAGAAGAAAAAGATGATGTGCTTTACATTCACGGCAAAGGTCTGCACGGATTGAAAGCACCGCAAAATACTCTTGATACAGGAAACAGCGGTACCACTACGAGACTAATCTCCGGTATTCTGGCAGGTCAGTCTTTTACCAGCCATCTTACAGGTGATGCATCTATACAAAAGCGTCCCATGGGGCGGATCATGAAGCCTCTGCGTATAATGGGGGCCGATATCCAGAGTGATCTTGGCAATGACCGTGCGCCCCTGACCATTCAGGGACATGCCTTACAGGCGATCCATTATGATTCTCCGGTGGCTTCCGCACAGGTCAAATCCTGCATCCTTCTGGCCGGTATGTATGCAGATGGACCTGTATCTGTCACAGAACCGGCATTGTCCAGAAATCATTCCGAACTAATGCTGGCTTCTTTCGGAGCTAAAGTTGAATCAGAGGGAAATACGGCTACCATATGGCCGGATCCAGAGCTTCACGGGCAGAAAGTCCA
>CALZMS010000167.1 GCA_945788595.1 uncultured Lachnospiraceae bacterium | reverse complement strand
ATACGGAGCCGGATCACGCAGGCAGCGTAAAAATCCTGGCTGACAAATATCCGTCCATGCAGCTGGTAGCCAATGCCAAGACATTCACCATGATGGGACAGTTCTTTGACATGGATCTGACAGACCGTCAGGTCGTGGTAAAAGAGATGGATACCCTGAGCCTGGGCGCTCATACCCTTACTTTTGTGATGGCTCCCATGGTACACTGGCCGGAGGTTATGGTCAGCTATGAGTCCACAGAAAAGATTCTGTTTGCCGCTGACGGTTTCGGTAAATTCGGCGCCCTGGATGCGGATGAAGACTGGGCATGTGAGGCCAGAAGATATTTCATCAATATCGTTGGAAAATACGGTGTGCAGGTACAGAACCTGTTAAAGAAAGCTGCCACACTGGACATCGCCATGATCTGTCCGCTTCATGGACCGATCCTGAAAGAAAATCTGGGCTACTATCTGGAGAAATACGATATCTGGTCCAGCTATCGTCCGGAGGATAAAGGAATCCTGGTGGCATATGCGTCTATCCATGGCAATACAAGAGCAGCCGTAGAAGAGTTTGCTGCTATGCTGGAAGCTAAAGGCGCTGAGAAAGTGGTTGTGACAGACCTGGCCCGTGATGATATGGCTGAGGCTATTGAGGATGCTTACCGTTACGACCGCCTCGTAGTTGCCTGCCCGACATATGACGGTTCCCTGTTCCCCTGCATGGAGGATTTCCTGTATCATCTGAAGATTAAGAACTTCCAGAACCGCAAGGTCGGTATCATTGAGAACGGCAGCTGGGCTCCCCAGGCCGGTAAACTGATGACTGCTCATTTTGAGGAAATGAAGAACATCACCATTGTTGATCCGAAGGTGACCATCAAGTCTTCTCTGAAAGAGGAAAGCAGAAAGACACTGGAAGAGCTGGCAGACGCTATGGTGAAAGCCTGATCGATTTCTCCACGAGTATACAATATAAGTAAAGTCATTGATTGCAGCAGATTAGCTGAAAATATGATTTTGCGTGATGAGTAAATACATAACAAAAATCTCCCGAGGGTTGACTTCGGGAGATTTTTGATTTAAAAGCATATCAATAAATGGTCTAAGAGCCTGCGTTTGATTCGGCGAATTTGATTGTCAGAATTTTTCAATCCAGGAACAGATATTATGCTTTATTTATAGGAAATACTACAGGCATTTATGCTTCATTTTTCCGGCAGTTTTCAATCCACGCATAAGCATTTTCTGCCATCTCTTCTGAATCAAACTCAAAAACAAAGGGTTTGTTTCCTGCAATCCGGATCACGAGACGGTCTACCGGGAGACAGCCGATACAGCAGCCGGTAACATGGGTAGTTCCTTTGTCCTGCTTAATAGTTTCAATGGAAGCGTAGGGAAGATATCTCCGGTCCGGCTGATAGATAGCAAACTGACCCAGCTTGTATCGGCCCATTTTTTTCGCACCCTTTATGTCTGTCTCAGGGTCGCTGACGGTGATATTTTCCACCAGTGATGTATATTTTCTTCCAAACATAAGTTGATCCCTCTTTTCTTTTCTATAATAAAAGTAACATATTGTGAGCAAATCAGCAACTGATAAAAAGTTTTGCCGGAGTATAAAATCTGCCTGTCATAATACAAAAAAAGATCTCCGGGAAAAAACCAATGCCACTTTGTTTTTTTACTAAGTGACATTGGGGCTAAAAACGGAGATCTTTTTTGCAAATTCATTATGCAAGTGCAAAAATCATTCCCCGGTTGGCAGGCAGCTGTACGATAAGATTACCATTTTCCAGGCGATACTCCACCTCACCCATCCCGGTCAGAAGAGGAGTGGCCTCTGCAGCGGCTACAGGCATCGGAATCCGCAGTTCGGCGGGAGCATCATCATTGTTCAGGGCAGTGATCACAGCTTTACCATTATAAATACGGGCAAAACTGTACTGACGGGTAGTCAGTGTCAGCTCCTTATATTCGCCAACAGAAAGTTCCGGATAATCTGCGTGAATCTTTCCAAGCTGCGTGATCAGTGCCGTTACCGGGTTATTCTCAATTGCATTCGGGAAATCTGCGAGCTCCAGACAGGGGCGAAGATTCCAGTCTGAGCCCCTTTCCTTCTGCGCTTCAATACCGAATTCTGATCCATAGTAAAGAGACGGAATGCCGGGCAGAGCATAATTCAGCATCATGACATTATAAAT
Organism: uncultured Lachnospiraceae bacterium; assembly: GCA_945788595.1. Taxonomy (GTDB): domain Bacteria; phylum Bacillota; class Clostridia; order Lachnospirales; family Lachnospiraceae; genus UBA11957. The sequence continues at coordinate 1,598 of CALZMS010000167.1, read as the reverse complement.
ATGTTCTTTATTATTCAGTTTGGACATGATCCTGGCCACATCGTGATTGTCAACGAAGGTGTACAGCTTCACATTGCCGCAGATACCCAGAAGCCGGCGTACAGAGTGGGCAATCTCGAAATAGTTGTGGTCATTATGGCCGGAGAACAGACCCTTATGCAGCTCGTAGTTTGTAACTGAGTGCAGCATCTGCCCGTTGGCCCAGCGGCTGTAATCACCGTGGATCACCTCGCCCATCAGCCAGAAATCCGGCTTCAGGCTGTCGCACACACCTCTGAGCTGCCGCATAAATTCATGCTCCAGCACATCCGCCGCGTCAAGACGGATACCATCGATATCAAACTCCGATACCCAGAAGCGGATCGTATCAAAATGATAATCCCGTACGACAGGATTCCAGAGATTAAGCTTCACCAGAAGGTTGTAGCCGCCCCAGTTATCGTAGGAAAAATGATCGTTGTATTCATTATTTCCCCAGAAATTAACGTTGCAGTACCAATCGCGGTAGGGGGAGGATTCCCGGTTTCTCAAAAGATCCTGAAAAGCGAAAAAGCCCCGTCCGGTGTGGTTGAAAACGCCGTCCACGATAACCTTTAATCCGATTTCGTGGCAATGCTGTACATAGTCTTTGAATTCATCGTTAGTTCCGAGGCGGTTATCCACCCTGCGGTAATCTGTGGTTTCGTAGCCGTGGCCCTCGGACTGAAACAGCGGGCCGATATAGATCGCCGTACATCCGATCTCTTTTGCGTGATCCGCCCAGGCTTTCAGCTTATCAAAGCAATGTCCCTCCTCGCCGTGGTTTTCGTGGGGACAGCCGCAAAGTCCCAGAGGATAAATGTGATAGAAAACGGCCTGATCATACCATGTCATCATGTCAAACAAACTGCCGGTGGCAGTAACTCCTTTTTTATTTATATACCAATCGGTATACAACATCATTTTACGGTATTCGGTGGTATTTGTCAAATGGATATAAATACTTTGACAACAAAAATATTGTCGATTTATTGTAACTATTGACAATTTTATCCCCTTGGGGGGCTTAAAGACGAAAATTGAATATGTTATTATTTCAATGCGACAAAGATTAAGCGCAGCGTAAAATGATAACATGACCGACTGAACAACATCAGGTCATATACCATGTAAGCGTGCATGGGTATGATGCTACTGCTTTTTTATGCAGCAGCAGACAAATACTAACGTCAGGAATCACTTATGAAAAAACAAATGATAAGATTTTTGAAAAAAATATTGCTGCTTTTGCTGGTGATCATAGGTATTACATTTTTGTCCTTTTGTCTTACTTATCTTGCACCCAGTGATCCGGCACAAATGTTATATGAATCACAGGGAATAGTACCTACGGAGGAAATGCTTCAGACAACGCGGGAAAGGATGGGCCTGAATCGTTCTATGCTTGTGCAGTATGCATCATGGCTCGGTGATTTCTTCAGAGGAGACCTTGGCGAGTCTGTTAAATCCGGGAAACCCGTGTTTTCAGAAATGCTGAAAGTCCTGCCAAATACTCTGCGACTGACGGTGATCGCAATGCTGATTTCCGTAAGTATATCTATTCTGGTAGGCGTGCTGTG
>CALZMS010000166.1 GCA_945788595.1 uncultured Lachnospiraceae bacterium | reverse complement strand
AAAGGAACTCTGCTTGAGTAGTCCTGATTATCAGAATCCGCATCCTCACTAGTTAACTCATCCACTGCAACATTGTAGTTAACATTGTTAGGTTTTACGTTCTCACTTTCAGAGGCAAAAGCATCATGAGCAAGATTTTTGTTAACAATAGTTGAGGTTGTGTTAGTAGCTGTTTGAACAGGTGTACTAATAGGAGCACTAGCACTTTGAGTAGGCTCATAACTATTATTTTGTGACTCATTGTAAGAGGTGTTACTTACAGTATTGCTACTTGGTGCAACTTGAGTAGGAGTTTGCTCTACTCTATCTACATGAGAGCTTACACCACGAGAATATCTCTCCTTTGAAAGATCTGATTCTTTAATCAAAACTGAAGGAGATGGTTGTAATTTTGGTTCGTCACGCTCGGTTGGAATAAAAGCTGGAGATAAGCTATCAACTTTAATAGTTTGCTTATTTTCTTCTTTTAGAAAATCTGTAAAGTTGATTACATTAGCTTCCACTTCCTGTTGGTTGTAGCTAGTGCTGGTTGCACTTTGATTATAAGCATGATCTACAGACTTTAGGCTTGAACCTTTGGTAATAATGGTAGATACAGGCTCATTCTAGGTAAACTGTCCTTTAATATTGTCATCTACCTTTTGTACAGAAACCTTGTTAGTTTGAGGTACAGGCATCTCTGTGGCCGGAGGAAACGGTAAAAGAGATGGCACAGCGGGGAATCCAGCTGTTGTAAGACTAAGATGCAGAGGAAGGCAATGAGCGTTGGCTCTAAGGCCTTCCTTTTTTGATGCACATTATTTCTGGTGTGAGGAATCAGCGTGTGGTAATGTTCTGGTTCACAATTTAAATAGTAAAAATATAAAAAAGATATTGACAATATTGCAATAAAAGGCTATACTCATATTCATATAATATATATTATATTCTAAAAACATTTCTTAAAAATTCCCCAAACAATGCAAATGAATAAGAAGTTTTAAAACTGCGGCCGCAATGTTTTAAAAAAGAGGTGATGCCTATGGCTGTGTCTGCTTAAGCGGAGATTTCTCCGCTGTTACAGGATATCTATGAACTTTTCCAAAACAATAATAAATATATCAAAAGGAGTATCATCATGAAAAAATTAGCAGCAACTCTTTTGTCCCTGAGTATTCTTTCTTCTGTAGCTTTGCCGGTATCTGCCGCAGGATGGCCGTCTGTATCTTCCTGGCCGAGCTGGACTCCGGGGCAGATTACGATCGGATCTACTGTATCGACTGTGGGTGTGCCCAAGATCACGGAGGCATCCTATTGCCATAAGAACCCGGCTTACAGCGGATTTGACAACCATATTCAGATTTGCTGGGATGAGGTGGAAGATGCAGAAAAATATGAAATGGTGATCACAAAGGGGGACGGAACGATCCTTTCCTATACGCTGGATGCGCCCTGCTATTATGCAAAGACAGACTGTCCGAAAACATACAGTGAGAAAGAAAATAAATGGAAATCGGCAACGGTAAAAGTGCGCGCTATTTCGAATGGAGTTAAGGGAAATTGGAGCAGTGCAAAGAATATTACCTGCAATGCGATCCATCATTAAAAAAGATGAGATCACAGAGATAATGGAAATTTGCATCTGCGGATCCATTTTTGCCTGAGAAAATTAAAGATATAGGAGAACATATGATGATCAAAACAATACATTCCAGGACATGGATACAGCCGATGCTGTCAGCCGCGCTGGCTTTTTCGCTGGCGCTGTCACCGACATCTGTCCAGGCTGCATCCTCAGTTGATGACAATAATAATGCAGCACTGACAGATGGTCTGAATAATAGCGATATTTTTGACGAGAGCAGGACAGGCTCTCTTTATATCCATAAGTACGATATTTCAGCTGCGGAAGCTGCCGGCGATTATACGCAGGGAAAATACAGAGCTACAGGGCAGGAGGACAGCCGGGTTGAAGAAGAACTGGCGGATTATGCTGTACAGGGTGTGCAGTTCACTTATATGAAGGTGGGTGAGATTGAGCAATACAGCAAAAGCTCACCGGAGGAGGAATGTGAAGTCTGTCTGGCCTATGAGATTCCGGAAGAATTGCGGGAAATTCTCCAGCTGAATGCGGAGGATGCATTGGATATGTCTGCCGAAGGTGTGGCTTCTCCATGTACAAAGGCGGATGTTCTTCATTATACCAGTACACAGATCTCTGATGCTTTGCAGAATATTCTTGAACATGATGAGATTAGCGCAAAAAATGCGTTGGAGGGTTATCTGTACGACTATGAGGAACAGGATCGGGATGATGATGATCATATGCGAGAGGGTGCAGTGAATATGCGTGAAACGGATCAATACGGTATGACCTGTGCATATGATCTGCCCCTGGGCCTGTATCTGATCGTAGAGACAAAGGTTCCTGAACAGGTGACAAGCTCTGTGGATCCGTGGTTTGTATCTATTCCGTTTACGAATATGGCAGCAGACTGGGTGAGCGATGAACACAATGAAGATGGCGTGACGGATGGTGCCGATGTAGAAGGAACAGAGGCCAAGGCAGCCGGAGGAGAAAGATGGCTGTACGATGTGGTCTGTTATCCAAAAAATCAGAGTGGTAATCCCACCTTTGATAAAAGCGTGAGAAACGCGTATTCATCCAGATACTGGGACAAAAACAAGTTTATTGATTCTGGTGACTGGTATGACGGGTCTGCACAATCCTCCAGTCTGATCGTAAAAAACGAGTATCCCGAATATGGTGTCAGAGAGAAAGACACAAACTATGAGGCATTCGTGTCTAATCGTGGTGGATATACGGTAGATGGCACAACGGCGGATAAGAATAATGTGGGCTACAGCTATGATTATCAGTACAGAGATACAACGACAGCATCCCAGGGAGATCTGCTGGATTATATTCTCGTATCCCGACTGCCGCATATTTCATCCAAGTCTACCTATCTCAGCACATACATGTTTGTGGATCAGCTGAGTGAAGGAATCCGCTGCAATAATGATTTTAATATCGCATTGTACAGAAACCAGGAGGATGCGCAGGCGAACAATACAGAGGCGGCAGAAGAAATATGGCATCTGTATCCCGACGGAAACGATAATGCCGTATATCAGATCGATACAGAGGAAGGAAGCACAGCGCAGAAGATTCGGGTGTTTCTGACTGAGGCCGGCCTTCGTAAGATCAATGGCGGAGAAGATTCCAGAGACGGTTATTCGGACTGTTATATGGTTCTGTTTTATACAGCAACAGTGAAGACGGATGATTCGGTAGTTCTGGGAGATGAAGGAAACACAAACGATGCTGTTCTTGTATGGAGCCGTACAAATAACGCATATTACAATAGTCTGCAGGATAGAAACTATGTCTATTCTTATGGACTTGATCTGACCAAGACGTTTTCTGATAACAGAGGATTGGCTGACCAGGTACAGTTTAAACTGTATAACGAGACAGATTACTACTATGTAGTGGCAAGAAAAGAACGCGATGGTCAGTATTATGTCACAGGAAAAACGACACGTGAAGAAGACGCCACAACGTTTGTGCCGAAACTGCAGGATGGAAAACTCTATGTACATGGGCTTGAAGCGGATAATTATCAGCTGATCGAGACAGCCACATCTGATGGCTATACGCTTCTCAGAGATCCTGTGGAAATTGAGATCAAATCCACAGACCGGGAAGTGATCGCCTCTGTGGCAGGTGCTGTAGGATTAGATGAGGAAGCTATGGAGAATATAGTGGAAAACTATGACTGGAGCATTCGGAATGAGGATGGTCAGCT
>CALZMS010000165.1 GCA_945788595.1 uncultured Lachnospiraceae bacterium | reverse complement strand
CAAAGAAGTGGCGGTACTTAAATCCGCCAACATGTCTCTGGGCATCAACACCCTTTTGTCCCTGTTAAAGGATGCGGCAAAAGTGCTGGCTCCCGCCGGTTTTGATATGGAGATCGTAGAAAAACATCACCGTCTGAAGCTGGATGCGCCCAGCGGTACAGCGATCGCACTGGCTGACAGTATGAATGAAGCTCTGGGAAATGAGTATCATATGGTATATGACAGAAGCCAGGTAAGGCAGCAGCGCGATGACAAAGAAATCGGCATGAGCGCAGTGCGCGGTGGTACGATCGTGGGCGAGCATGAAGTGATCTTTGCCGGTACAGACGAGGTGATCACTTTTAAACATACCGCATATTCAAAGGCAATTTTTGGAAAAGGCGCTGTGCAGGCCGGTAAGTTCCTGGCAGGCAAAAAACCGGGTTATTACGATATGCAGGATGTCATAGCTGCGGAAAAATAAACAGACAGGTATAATTGGCACAGAAACGGTGCATACTTAACGGCGTAAAGAAGATTCATTTCCTGACGGGTACATAAAATCAGACAGTATACGGAGCGTATGCTGTGGATTTTATGATATATCCATAAAGAAAAGGAGACTTCGCTATGAAACATGGAAAAATGTATCTGACGATGTGCCTTATGGCCGTCGTACTCGTTCTGGCAGCAGGATGTGGCAACAATACGTCCACCGATACAAATACGGGAAACACCACAGAGCAGAACGGTACGAATACTCCTGCCGGAAATGGCACTACAAACGACAACGGTATGACGACAAATGGTCAGAACAATGCCACAGATGACGAGATTGGCGTGACGCCGGATACAGTTACCGGGGATACTGACAATAACAGTATGGTAAACGACAGTACGGCCGGTAACGGTACAGTGACCAATGACAATGCAGCCGGTAATACCGCCGGAGGTACAGTCACAGATAATACCGCAAATAATGGCACCGGAAATACGGCTGGAGACAATGCCAGAAATGCTGTGGATGATGTGGGAGACGCTGTGGGATCCGGCATCAAGGACATCGGTCAGGGTGTGGAAAATCTGACGAACGATGTTACCGGCACAACCAAAAGATAAACAGTTTCCCGGATAAGCAATTATCCGGGATTCTTTGTCATCAGACAAAAAGAAAGGAGGGGCAGCAGTATGCGTTTTCGCCCCTGTATTGATATACATAATGGAAAAGTTAAACAGATCGTGGGCGGAAGTCTCACAGATCAGAAAGACCAGGCCGTGGAAAATTTCGTATCTGAAAAGGACGGTGCCTGGTTTGCCCGTCTGTATCAGGAGAATGGATTAAAAGGAGGACATATTATTCTGTTAAATCCCGCTTCATCTCCCTATTATGAGCAGACAAAAGAGCAGGCTCTGTCTGCTCTTCGCGCCTGGCCCGGCGGCATGCAGGTTGGGGGCGGTATCCATCCGGAGAATGCCCGGGAATTTCTGAAGGCAGGAGCGGATAAGGTCATTGTCACTTCCTATGTGTTTAAGGACGGACAGATCAACTGGGATAATCTGAAGCGACTGGTTCAGACTGTGGGGTCAGAGCATCTGGTGCTGGATTTAAGCTGCCGCAAAAAAGGCGACAGCTACAGGATCGTTACAGACCGCTGGCAGAAATTTACCGATGTCTGTCTGGATGAAGAATTGCTTGACAGACTATCGGTTTACTGCAGTGAATTTCTGGTACATGCCGTAGATGTGGAGGGAAAAAGCGCCGGTATTGAGGTGCCCGTGGCAGAGCTTCTGGCAAAGCATACCGGGACCGTATCCACATACGCAGGCGGTGTGGGCAGTTTTGCGGATCTTCAGAAGCTGAAAGAAGCGGGAAAAAACCGGGTGGATGTCACCATCGGCAGTGCCCTGGATCTATTTGGCGGTCCGATGGCCTTCACGGATGTGCTTAACTTTTGTACAGAAGAAAAGAGATAATGGAGTTATCCCATGGAAGAAAATAAAGAATTAATGGACAGAAGAGAACAGCACAAAAGGCAGCGCCAGGAAGAGGTCGAAAGGGCAAAAAGGAAGCTTTTGTGTATGGCGGCCGGAATTCTGGTCTTGGTGGTTGGGATCGCGGTTCTTACTGCAGCAGTAACAGCTATCCGGCATAAGTGGGAAGAAAAACATGCAGGTATGGGAGGTGCCGGTACATCTGCAGATGCATCGCTGCAGTCAGCGGCAGATACTACCGGGAATGATGAGCCTGTGGATGGCAGCAGTGTAGAGGCAGTCACTGATCCCGGAGAGGACGGTATTTTGCATATTGTGGCGGTAGGCGACAATGTGATGCACGAAAAGGTATGTGCATCGGCAGACACTACGCAGGAGGTCTGGAATTACGATCACCTGTATGAGAATATCCGGGATGATATACAGGCTGCGGATCTTGCCTCCGTCAATGAAGAATGTGTACTGGTGGCGGATCACAAAGATGTATCCGGTTATCCGGCCTTTGGTGCTCCTTCCGAAACTGGCGATGCGCTGGTCAATGCCGGCTTCAATGTGGTGACCATGGCTACCAACCATGTGTATGATAAAGGGGAAGATGGTATCCTGCAGTCGGTGGATTATTGGGAGACAAAGCACCCTGAGACCATACTGCTTGGCATACATAAAGACCAGGAGGATGCCAGAACGATTCGTACCATCGAGATGGAAGGCATTACGATCGCCATGCTCGATTACACATGCCTGCTCAATGGCGGAAAACAGGGTGAGATCCCTTCCGGTATGGTGGATTGTGCCAACGAGGTCAAAATGAGGGCTGATGTGCAGCAGGCCAGATTTCTTGCAGATCTGGTCATCGTGTATCTGCATGCCGGAACAGAATACGAGGAACAGCCGGATGAAGAACAGAAGAAACTGCTATCCATGCTTCTGGAGGAAGGGGTGGATATCACCATCTGTTCCCATCCTCATGTGCTTCAGGGGTTTGAGACACTGCAAAATGATGCAGGCAAACAAATGCTGGTCTATTATTCCCTGGGAAACTTTATTTCTTCCCAGAAATCCCCCCAGTGCCTTCTGGGCGGCATGGCAGATATAAAAATTGCCAGGGATGAAAATACCGGCGAACTCAGTATTTTGGACAGTCAGCTGATTCCTCTGGTGACTCACTACAATTATGAAGAAAATATATACACAGTATATCGCCTGGACGAATATACAGAGGAACTCGCCGCCAGTCACAGTGTGCACGAGGAGAGCGACGAGGAATTTACCCTGAGCAGTCTTAAGGCTATGGCCGATAAGGCCTTACATGCCAGCTATGGTATAGAGTAGAAGGAGGTAACGTTTATGAAGTATCGTATCAGCGGAAAAAAACTGGAGATCACAGAAGGACTGAGAAATGCCGTGATCGAGAGCCTGAATCGACTGGATAAATATTTTCAGGAGGATGTTCAGGTGGATGTCACCATGCGGGTGGAAAAAAGCCGTCAGATCATTGAGGTTACGATACCCGTAAAGGGTTCTGTCATTCGTACAGAACAGTCCAGCTCAAATATGTATGTTTCCATTGACCTGGCGGAGGAGGTACTGGAGCGCCAGCTTAAGAAGCATCGCAAAAAGATCATTGACCAGTATCAGAGCAGTATGTTCCAGAGTGAATTTCTGGAGGAAGATGGTGAGGAGGACGAGATCCGAATCACCAGAAGTAAACGGTTTGATGTTAAACCTATGTATCCGGAGGATGCCTGTCTGGATATGGAGATGACGGGGCATCAGTTTTTTGCCTTTGTTAATGCGCAGTCCGGGGAGATCAATGTGGTGTATAAGAGAGCGGATGGAACTTATGGGCTGCTGG
>CALZMS010000164.1 GCA_945788595.1 uncultured Lachnospiraceae bacterium | reverse complement strand
AGCCTTATACTCGGTCTTCTGACGATTTTTCAGGTTGTGTCATGCGTGCCGGCGGTTGTTCACGATAACAAGATTAATCTTGAAAATGTACTTTGTTTTTTAGGCTATATAGCGATAGAGTGGCTCTACACCTTTATAATGACAGCCTTTTTTAAGAAGCAGAATTTCGAGATAGAGTGTATAGCCTTTTTCCTTTATTTTCCCCAACAGTTTGTTGATCTCATAGCGATGCAGCAATAATTTTTTTGGTCTTAACGGATCTCTGTTAAAAATATTACCTTTTTCATAGGGGCTGACGTGCATGCCATAGATCATCATTTCATTATTATCAATTCTGACAAAAGACTCTTTTATACTGCAGTGCCCCTGGCGTATAGATTTCACCTCTGTCCCATGAAGAGCAATACCTGCTTCATATTCTTCGTCTATAAAATAGTCATGATACGCCTTTTTGTTGTTGGCGATCAGCTTGGTTCCTTTCTGTTTTGCCATATTATCTCTCCCTTCTGTATCCCCGCCGTTTCCGGGGTTTTTTTTCTGTAAAGGAAAAATCTATGGTGCCGGATGTCACATCGGCATCTTCCACCATGACGCGGACGCTGTCTCCCAGACCATACACTTTGCCGGAATGCTCGCCCACAATGCGGTAGTTTTCCTCATCAAATCGGTAAAAGTCATCGTACATATCCTGCAGCCGCACCATACCTTCCACTGTATTGTCCAGCTCCACGTATACGCCCCAGGCCGTAACGCCGCTGATACGTCCCTCAAAGACCTCTTCCAGATGGTAGCTCATGTACTCTGCTTTCTTGATCTTTTCTGTCTCCCGCTCGGCTTCCTCCGCCCGGCGCTCTGTCCGGCTGCTCTGTTCTGCCACCTCCGGCAGCATTTCCCGGTATTTTTCTATTTTTTCCGTTTTGAGACGGCCGCGGATGCTGTCTTTGATAATCCTGTGAATCTGCAGATCCGGATACCGGCGGATAGGTGAAGTAAAATGGCAGTAATATTTTGCTGCCAGACCAAAATGGCCGCTGCATTCTGTCGTATATCTGGCCCGTTTCATGGAACGAAGCAAAAGGCGGCTTACCATATCCTCATAGGGCTTTCCCTTCAGCTTTGAAAGGATATTCTGCACCTCGGCAGAGCTCAACTCCTGTGATGTCTTCTTTTCCGGCATACCCAGCGCATGGATCAGCTGCAGCACCTGTTCCACCTTTTCCGGGTCCGGATTTTCATGGACACGGTATACAAAAGGTATTTCCCGCTTACAATACTCCGATGCTACTGCTTCATTGGCAGACAGCATAAAATCTTCGATCATATCTGTAGCCACATTTCGCTCATAAGGACGGATTTCTATAGGATGGCCCGTCTCGCCCAGAATGATCTTGCACTCTGGAAAATCAAAATCTATAGATCCTCTGTTCTCACGGGTTTTCCGAATCTTTGCCGACAGCTCTGCCATCTGCTCAAACATCGGTACCAGCTCCTGACATTCCTGACACAGGGCTTCATCCTGATCCACCAGGATCTTTTTCACTTCCGTGTAGGACATACGCCGGTCAACATGGATCACCGATTCCACTAGCTCATGGGAAAGGCACTTTCCTGACTGGTCAAAGGTCATAAGACAGCTCAACGCCAGTCGGTCCTGCCCCGCATTCAATGAACAAATACCGTTAGAAAGCTGCACCGGAAGCATGGGAATTACTCTGTCCACCAGATATACGCTGGTTCCACGCTTTAAAGCCTCACGATCCAGAGCACTTCCGGCCTGTACATAGTTGCTTACATCCGCTATGTGCACACCCAGATGATACAGCCCGTCCTCCATATAAAGGCTCACGGCATCATCCAGGTCCTTGGCATCCTCGCCGTCGATGGTGACCATACGGAGATTCCTCAGGTCCGTGCGGCCTTCTCTGTCTCCGTCCTGTACATGATCCGGCACACGGGCAGCCTGGTTGGCAACCTTTTCCGGAAATTCCATGGGAAGCTCCATGCTTTTTGCCACGGAAAGCACATCCACGCCCGGCTCCCGGCTGTAACCCAGGACCTCCACGATTTTTCCTTCGGGACTTCTATGATGACCGCCGTATTCCAGCATCTGCACTACTACCTTCTGTCCGTCCTTTGCCTCTCCGGCATTTTTCTGGGCAATAAAGATCTCTCGCTCTATCTTATGCATATCCGGCTTGACAAAGCCAAAGGAGCGCTCCTGCTGATAGGTTCCCACCAGCTGCGTCAGTCCATGTCCTGTAATGGCTACCACCTTTGCCTCGGGGCGGCGCCCTCTTTTGTTGGCAAGAGGAACAATCTCTACTTCATCTTTATGAAAAGCACAGCCGGTATATTCCTCTGGAATAAAATAATCCAGTTCTTCGCCCTCTACCTCCACAAAACCGAAACCCTTGGGATGACTGATAAAGGTTCCTTTCAGATGCGGCTGTTCTGACTGCTCTGCCTTTTTTGCTGCCTTTGCCAGGGCTTTTTTCTTCATGTAACGACCGCGACGGTCCATAGTGATCTTATTCTCCTGCATCAGGCTGTCCAGTACATCCTGCAGATCCTTTCTCTGCTCCCGGGGGATGTCAAGAAGAATCGCGATTTCCCTGGCCCGCATGGGCACGTAGGATTTGGAACAGATCACGTCATATATCATTTTTTTTCTTTTTTTCAACTGTTTTGGATTCACTGTCTATTCTCCTGTCTGTATCTTTCCTGTAAAAATACTCCTCTCATTCCTCCATCTGAGTCTCCGGTTCATCAACTTACACTCTTTTTGTCAATCCTTAAGATATTCCCGGAAAAAAAGGCACCCTTGATCGCCAAGAGTGCCTGTCTGATTAAAAATTCATGTTTAATACTATGGATAAAACAATGAAAAGAATGGCCATGATCTTTGTTGCCTTGATCAGCACACCTTCTTTGGAACGCATCTTGTTCTGGCCCCAGTAGGTATCTGCGGTATTGCCGCCGCCAATCACGCCAAGTCCTTTCTGTTTACCTTCCTGCATAAGCACAACTACAGTAAGCGCGATACAATCTATGATATAAATAATGGTAACAATAATCTTTAAAACGCTCAAAACATTTACCTCCTGTACAAACTTAGTTCATCTTAGCACAGACAGGCGGTATTTTCAAGCATTTTTCCGCTTACTTTATATAAAAGATTACACAATTCAGTTTTTTTTCAACACCTTGCGCAATCCTGAAAATAACGGCAATATTGCCGAAGGATGTTCGCAGCTACACTCTTTTTATATTTCCATCCTCACGTAATTCAATAGTTTCTCATTCTAATTTTTCAGGACAAAAAGGACAATCATAGGAAGATACACAGCCAATATACTCCTCGATTCGCAAAAGCTGGTTATATTTTGACGTCCTCTCTGTACGGCACGGCGCTCCTGTCTTGATCTGCCCGGCACCACAGGCCACTGCCAGATCAGCAATAAACGTATCCTCTGTCTCCCCGGAACGATGGGAAATAATGGTACGGTAACCGGCACTCTGGGCCATACGGATGGTCTTCATGGCTTCCGTCAGGGTACCGATCTGGTTGGGCTTGATGAGGATGGCGTTGGCCGCGCCCACCTGCAGATGAATGCCCCCTTTAACTCTGTCCGGGTTGGTCACAAACAGGTCATCTCCCACCAGCTGCACCTTATCCCCCAGCTTTGCAGTCATGATCTGCCATCCTTCCCAGTCGTCCTCCCGCAAACCATCTTCAATGGATATCAGCGGGAACTCATCCGTCAGGCTCTGATAATAGGTGATCATTTCGCTGGTCGTCCTTAAGATATCATGTCCGGCACTTCTTCCTTCGCCCGCAAATACGTACG
>CALZMS010000163.1 GCA_945788595.1 uncultured Lachnospiraceae bacterium | reverse complement strand
TACGCGCCGGGCATTGCTGCATTCTCCATTTATTATTTTTTCGAAAGGCTATTCTGCATCATTCGATGTCTCAGTCACCTTATCCTCTGGATCCTCCTGCTTCACTGTCAAATCAGCCGTTTCCATCATAGATTCCGTTTCCGGTCTCAGAGCATCCAGACTTTCTTCTGCTTCATTCGGCTGTACTTCAGTAACTTCAGTTACGGCCGCTGCTTTCAGCTCTGCCGCATGCTCATTTTCCATTTCAGTCTTCCGCATTTCTGAGGATACCTGTACTTTCTCTACTGAAAGTTCCACGGATTCCGCAGCAGGCTTCAGCTGTCCTTCCGTCTTCTTATCCCCAGAAGATTCTGCATCAGCTGTTTTCACCTTTTTCTTTCCGCTAATGCCCATCAGAGACAGACCGCTAAGGAAAATCACGATCATTACGATATCCACACCGGCAATGATGGTCTTACTGCCATTCGCCAGCGCTGTGATCACAGAAATGCCCAGCATGGACCAGATATTCGCCACCATATGTCCGACGATCGGTACCAGCACCGACTGGGATTTCTCCATGGCGAAGCTAAAGAAAATGCCAAGGATAGTGGCATAGATAAACTGTATTACATTACCATGGTAGATGCCGAAACATACCGCACTGATCAGGATACCGGCCACCGGTCCCAGATAATCCCGGATACGCATCTGCACCAGTCCGCGGAATAACAGATCCTCTGCAATAGGAACAATAAACCCTGTTACTGCCAGCATCATCAGCAGACTCTGACCTGTATAGATCTGGCTTCCCATCTCTGAATATCCCGGAAAGATTTCATGCAGTCCGCTGAGCAGGATCAGATCGTTGAGCACCTGGCTCAGACTCATACCCATCAGGATCATACCCAGCATGATCTGGGGCGTGATTTTCTTTTCCGGAACTTTGTGAATATCATATTTACCGGAAGCCCTCCGGTTCTCATCCTGTTTCAGGAACAATGTAAGAATCGGGATCGACACCAGACCGCCCAGACCAGTGATTGCGATCACCTGCTGTATAGCCAGATTCATCAGTTCCTGCTGATCGCGGATTCCCAGAAGGATCATGCCGATAAACATCATGGTCATCGTAGCCACCACGCTGATCAGATTTGTAATGCCAAAATGGGTCAGTACTGGATATATGATCCGCCAGAGTTTTTTTGGTACGGATTCCTGAATAAGAACAGTCTCATCTTCTATATCCTGTTCTGCCTTACGTTTCTTTTTGCGTTTTGCGGCTTTTTGCTTTTTTTCCTGCTCTTTTGACAGCTCTGTCACATCGATGGAACGGATCTCCACCTGTGGTTCCTCGCCGCCATTCTCAGCCAGAATTTCCAGCTCTTCCACAGAATCTGCCACATACGTGACGCCTGCCTTGATCAGTTCATCCATGGAACCATAGCCATATCCCACGCCGATACACTGAATACCGCATTCGTGAGCTCCCAGAATATCGTAGGACCGATCACCCACCATCACCACATCCTGACGGCTGGACGCCATATCAAGACGTTTCAGTGCTTCCTCGATGACCTCCGCTTTCCCTGTCCGTTTTTCGTCCAGAGAAGCCCCCACAATTTCATTAAAAAAGCCACTAATGTGAAAATGTTCCAGAATCTGGCGCACAAAGGGCTCCGGCTTCGAAGAAGCCACCGCCAGAACACAGCCCCGATCCTTCAAAAAGGCAAGAAGCTCCTCCACACCCGGATACAGAGAATTCTCATACATACCGCTCTCGGTATAGCGCTCTCTGTAATACCGGACAGCTTCCACTGCTTCCTCTTCTGAAAAACCGGCATAAGACATGAACTGCTCTTTCAGCGGCGGCCCCACAAAACAGCGAAGCTTATCCGCATCCGGCTCCGGATTTCCCAACTTTTCCAGCGCATACTGTACACACGCCGTGATTCCGGGAGCGGAATCGGTCAGGGTTCCATCCAAGTCAAATAAAATAACTTTCATAAAAATAGTCTCCTTGTGACAAGGCAGTTACATTTTATCCGGTGCTGAGAAGCCCAGGAGATGAATAGACGTCTCCAGTACATCTCTGGTCAGCTCCAGCAGACGAATGTAAGACTGTCTGCGCTGTACATCCTCTTCACTCAAAATCTTTGTTTCATGATAGAAGTGATTGAACGCATTGGCAAGATCATAAATATAGGAACAGATCTTATGCGGTGCCTTCTCCGCAAAAGCATTTTCCACAGTAGCGTTAAAATTAGAAAGTGCCAGCATCATAGCTTTTTCACTCTCTCCTGCCGGTGCAAGAATCGTACCTGCCTTGGTATCTCCGCCATTTTCTGTATAACGGCTCAGAATAGACTTGATACGCACAATAGTATACAAAATGTACGGACCCGTATCTCCTTCAAAGGAAGTAAAACGCTCTGTATCAAAAATGTAATCTTTAGAAGCCTGATTGGACAGATCGCCATATTTGATGGCTGCCAGAGCTACCATCTGTGCTGTCTTGTGGGCATCCGCCTCTTTGATACTGCGGTTATCCACGATCTTCTTGTACATTTCCTCGGTGATATCGTTAAGCAGGGTTTCCAGACGCATAACACCGCCCTGTCTCGTCTTAAATGGCTTGCCATCCTTACCGTTCATGGTACCAAATCCGAGGAAGGTCAGCTGCGTATCCTCATCCACCAGTTTTGTCTTTCTTGCACAGCGGAACACCTGTGTAAAATACAAAGACTGACGTTTATCCACTACATAAATGATTTCATCCGGATGATAGCATTTCATACGATCCATAATCGTAGCAAGGTCTGTGGTATTGTATAAAGATGCACCGTCCGATTTCAGAATCATACAGGGCGGAATCTCCTTGGTGTCCGTATCTTCCTTAACATCCACCACCAGAGCGCCCTGATCCTCGTGGGCATAGCCTTCTTTCTTCATATATTCCACCATGCCCGGAATATACGGCTGCGCGTCGGATTCCTTTTTCCAGAGATCAAACTCAACATCCAGCTTCTGGTAATTCTTCTTCAGGTCATTTACAGAAACCGTCATGATATGATTCCACAATGCCTGATAACCGCGCTTGCCCTGCTGGAGCAAGTGAGTGGCTTCCATAGCTTTCTCTTTATATGCCGGATCTTCTTTTGACTTGGCACTGGCCTTCGGATAGATCTCCTCCAACTCACTGATAGTAAAAGGTGCTTCCTCAGGGTACTCACCCTCAAAACTGTCATCAAAATACACCAGCTCCGGCTGTCTCTCTTTCAGTTCTGTGATGATCAGACCCATCTGCAGACCCCAGTCTCCGAGATGAACATCACCGATCATGGTATGGCCCATATACCGACCCATACGCTTGATGGATTCACCGATAACAGCCGAACGAAGATGCCCCACATGCAGCGGCTTAGCCACATTCGGTCCGCCATAATCGATCATGATGGTCTTTGGCTCCTTCGCTCTCTCCACACCGAAATATTCATCAGCCTGCATATCGTTCATATACTGTGCCAAAAATTCACCACTGAGCTTCAGATTGATAAACCCGGGCATAACTGCCTGCACATCCTCAAAAACTGGACTTTCCTCAAAAAAAGGCAGCACCTGCTGTGCAATGGCGATAGGCGCTTTATGGTATGTCTTGGCCGCAGCCATGGCACCATTACACTGAAATTCACATAAATCAGGACGGTTAGATACCACAACTTTCGCAAAAGAAGTGTCCAGACCTGCTTTTGTAAAAGCGGTCTCTGCCTCCTGATTCAAACGAGCTATGATTCTCTGCATAGTTCCTCCCACTTATAAAAAAATAATAATATCTTCATATTCTATTCACGCTTTGTATCACGTTCTCATGTATAATAGAAGTATAAGAGTGAACCCAAAAACCATCATATA
>CALZMS010000162.1 GCA_945788595.1 uncultured Lachnospiraceae bacterium | reverse complement strand
CATCTTCGATGTTAGCCAACTGGGGATTGCCGTTTTCTTCGAAGTAACGATACAGGTAAACTTCACCGTCGTGATTCTCGCCGTTCTCATCAAGAGGAAGAAGGGCAATATACTTATTGTCCTGTGCCGGGAAGATGCTGATTACGGCACATTCCAGTTCGGAATCATCCTCCAGAGTCAGGGTTACTGTGGAACGCTCGCAATCTTCACCGCAGGAAGAGCAGTTGCCGCTGCAGCTTCCGCCGTTGCTAAATGTTTCTGCCATTGTATTTTATCCTTTCTTTGTTCAACATAAGTTATTCCTACTTTAGCAGATAGAGGAAATAAAAGCAAGGGAAAGAATGTGCAGTTTATGCTTTATACTGGAATTATATAATCCCTGTCAGTTTATTCCGCTTTCATCATCCGATATCCTACGCCGATGTGTGTCTGGATATATTGGGGAGAATCCGGCGCTGGCTCCAGCTTTTTCCGGAGCGTTGCCATAAACACCCGCAGAGAAGCAATGTCGTTTTCCCAGCTGCGGCCCCAGATATTCTGGGTGATAAAGGTGTGGGTTAATACCTTGCCCACATTTTTTGAAAGCAGGCACAGCAGTTTATATTCGATGGGGGTCAGGTGTAATTCTTGTCCATCCAGATACGCACACCCGCCGGCATAGTCTACTTTCAGATTTCCGTTGACAAAGACGGAATTGGCCGCCAGCATTTCTGCTGTCATATAGGAAAGCCTTCTCTGGGTGACCCGAAGCCGGGCCAGCAATTCTTCCACAGAAAAGGGTTTGGTCAGGTAATCGTCAGCTCCTGCGTCCAGTGCCTCGATTTTATCACTGTCCTCGCTGCGGGCACTGATAACGATGATGGGCAGATTGGACCAGGAACGGATATTCTGGATCACCTGCACACCATCCATATCCGGAAGACCGAGATCCAAAAGGACAATGTCCGGATTATGGGAAGAGGCTTCCATGATCGCGGATTCTCCATTTACGGCAACCAGATAGCGGTAGTCGTTTGTTTTTAATGTTGTTGTGATCAGGTTTCGTACGGGAGGATCATCCTCCACAACTAAAATCAGTGGTTTATTCATGCAGTTCAACCTCCCCGACTGGTAGTGTAAATGTAAAGATGGTGCCTTGCGGATGATTATCTGTCACAGAAATCGTTCCACCATGGGCGGTGACAATGGATTTGCACAGAGATAATCCCAGGCCAAGGCTTCTGCGGCTGTCAGCAACTTTGTTGGCTCCGCTGTAAAACATATCAAAAACATGAGATTTTTGATCGTCAGAAATCCCGGGACCGTTATCAGACACAGAGACTACAACCTGCTGTGCGTTTTTCTCTGAATGGATTTCTATAACAGAACCGGCAGGTGTGTATTTAATGGCATTATCCATCAGATTGATAATGACTTGCACGATCAGTTTGGCATCTATCCGGGCCAGGATCAGTTCTTCCGACGAACTGACAAGAATGGTATGCTCCTTGCTTTTGCGGTCTATATGACGTAACGCTTCTGCAATCACTTCATCCATCAGTTCAATGGACTGGGTCAGATGGACTCGTCCTTCTTCGATTCTGGTAACGGCCAGTAAATTTTCCACCAGATTGATCAGCCACATGGAATCATCGTATATATCTGTAAAAGTTTGCTTCCTTGTATCGTCATCCATTTTCTGGTAGTTCACCAGCAGATTGTCGGCGTTTCCCGAAATGGAAGTCAGCGGTGTGCGCAGATCATGGGAGATGGTGCGCAGAAGATTGGCCCGGAGCTGTTCGTTTTTTGCCAGAATCGCGGCTTCTTCTTTTTCACGGGCATTTTTGATATTTTCCAATGCAAGGGCACATTCGCCAAGGATGGACAGCAGGACACTGTTTTCAAAGGAGTCCAGCGGTGTTTCGTTCATGGCGATCCCTATGACACCATAAATCTGCTGCTTGACCCGGATCGCCAGATACAGGCAGCTGGCATCAGACAGGGCGTCGGTGGTGGAACCGGTGTGTTCGTTGTTATGGAATACCCGTGCAGCCTCCGCTTTTTCATTTTTGGAGATCAGTTCACGCTGGTCACTGTCCGGTGTCCGGAAGATACTGGGGGCAGCCAGCTTTTCACCATCTGACAAATAGATCACGATGTCTTTTTTCAGCAGCTTCAGAAGCTGTTCTGCGGTAGAGTTTATAACAGCCTGTTCATCACTGGCCTTTTGCAGCAGCTGATTTGTCTCCAGAAGGATTTTGGTCCGGTAGGCGGCCTGGGCGGATTGCTTTGCGTTATCCTTCAGGCGGGTAGCCAGCGATCCGCTCAGCAGCGCCACCATAAACATGATGGAAAAAGTCACCAGATAATTGGAATCATTAAAGTGAAAGGTAAAGCGCGGCACGGTAAAGAAAAAATTAAATACCAGAACACTTATGGCGGATGCTGCTACTCCGCAAAAAGGATTGGTTGTTATGACAGAGATAATCAGCACGCCAAAGATGTATATGGATACAATACTGGCCTCTGAAAATCCTATGGTGTAAAAGGCGTATCCGATCAGCGTCGCTGCCAGCAAAATGAGTATACTCTTTATTGCATCGAGAAGCAGCATCGCGGTCACATGATGGACAGAATCCATCCGTTTCGGATAGTCTTTTTTATCGCTTGCCCCAAATTGTTCTGGATTTTGCTTGGATATTTCCATTTGTGTGTCTCCCATATGTGCCAATTATTTTCGAATCCAATTGTGCAGGCTTTACATTATATCACTTTTTGTCGCAAATATCTATTTCGTCATCATCCTCCGAACAGCTTTCTAAAAATGCATCTACTTTCCCCATAAGATACCATCCGAAGGTGAATACTGCCGCAAGGATTACAATTAACCATAAATCCTGCATATTTTCACCACCTCTCACGAAAATGTGGTATTGCGCTTAAATATGGAAACATTTCTGAAGATCTTTGTTCTTTCCAAGGACCAGCATCGTTTCGCCGGAGGACAAGATGATATCCGGGGAGAGAGACAATTCCAGTTTCCCGTTTTTCTTGACGCCGATGATATTGATATTGTATTTCTTGCGGATATCGATCTGGCCGATGGAACGTCCCGCCCAGTTTTCTGGCACCGGGATCTCGAACATGGCATGATCGCTGTCCAGCTCTATGTAGTCGAGGATATGGTCGGCGCTGTAGCGGATAGCCGTCCATTTGGCGAGCTGTTTTTCCGGATAGACCACCTCATCAGCACCGTTACGCAGGAGAAATTTCTCCTGTACATCTCTGGCGGCTCTTGCCACGACCAGTCTGGCGCCAAGCTCCTTTAACAGCGACGTGGTTTCCAGGGAACTTTGAAAATTGTTGCCGATGGTCACGATGCAGACATCATAATTGCGTATTCCCAGAGATTCCAGAAAGGCAGCATTGGTGCTGTCTCCGATCTGCGCATTGGTTACAAAGGGCAGGACCGCTTCCACACGCTCTTCGGAGTGATCTACGGCCATCACCTGATGACCTAAATTATTTAAGTGTATGGCAATATTTTTTCCAAAACGGCCAAGACCGATTAAAAGTATGGATTTCATTTTTTCTCCTTTCATCCTACGGTGACTTTTTCTCGTGGGTATCTGGATACGTTCTTTTTTGTGCCGGACAGTGCGGCAAAAATCAGGGTCAATCCGCCGACCCGCCCGCAAAACATAAGAATAGTGAGAATCAGCTTTGACGTGATCCCAAGGCCGGATGTAATCCCAAGGGTTAGTCCGACTGTGCCAACGGCAGAAGCAGCTTCAAACAGGCAGGTGAGCATGGGCAGGTCCTCAACGATACTGATCGTCAGCCCGCCAAGAAAGAATAGTGCCAGATACATCATCAGGATCGTTGCCGCGTTTTTGACCACATCATCATCGATACGGCGG
>CALZMS010000161.1 GCA_945788595.1 uncultured Lachnospiraceae bacterium | reverse complement strand
GGCACAGCATTTTTATAACATGATCCGTAAGAGCAACAGTTTATTCCATACGAATCAGCTGAGCAATATACTGGATCATTTTCTGAGTCTCTGTGAGATAGACTATTCCTCTCAGAAAAATTCCCTGATGAATCAGCTCGAAGCAGGTGTGGTGATTCACCAGCTGCTTCTTGATCTGTACAAGCTTTCCCAGAATATTCTGGCAGCCAAGGATCTGACCCCTGTGCAAGACAATGCCGTCAACACCGCTATCCGCTATATTCAGGAAAATTATCAGCAGGATCTGGATATTGATACCATCTGCAACAGCATCAGCTTTTCCAAATACTATTTTTGTAAGCTGTTCAAAGAACATACCGGCATGACGGTCCATCAGTATGTGACCGAATTCCGGATCAATAAATCCAAGGAGCTTCTCTCCTACTCCAAATTGTCTATTGCGGCAGTGGCCAACAGTGTGGGATTCAAAAATGCCCTCACTTATACCCGTTGCTTTGAGAAGTTGGTACACATGACACCTACCGAGTATAGAAAATACTACTAATTTTCATATTTTAACTTTTTGGCAAAGAAATGCCCCGGCAAACTGCCGGGGCACCATTCACTTTCTCAGAGTATCCTCTTTGATTATCTCTTCAGAAGAACATCTTTCTCATATTTCTCGATATCATCGTAGTAACCGCAAGCCGGAACACCACACTGCTCGCAGTACTCAGCCCAAACATCACCCAGCGGCAACATCTTGGCATCTTCCATAGCTACCATCTTTCTGGACATCTGGTTTGTATCCTGCAGCTCTTTGAAGTAAGCGTTCGGTGTACACAGAGCATTCAGCAGAGCTTTCTGCATGGAACGGAAACCGGTTACCAGAGCGGAAATACGGTTGATGGATGCATCAAAGTAATCCAGAGCGATGTATACACGGCCCAGAGCATCGTTGCGAACGATCTCCTGTGCGATCTCTTTTGTCTCATCATCAAGAATCAGAACGTGATCGGAATCCCAGCGGATACCGCGTGTCACGTGCAGAGCCAGTTCCGGGAAGAAGCACAGCAGAGCCGGAATCTTATCGGAAACAACCTCTGTCGGATGGTAATGACCATTGTCCATCAGCGGCATGCATTTATCTTTGTGCATAGCAGCCATACTTAAGGTAAACTCAGCAGAACCTACGGTATAAGCCTCAGCGCCGATACCGAATACCTTGGACTCAACGCAGGGTTTAACCTTATTGAAGTCATAGGGCTCGGAAAGGATCTCTTCGATGGACTCTTTGTAACGCATACGCGGACCCATACGGTCTCCCGGAACATCCTTGAAGCCGTCACCGGTCCAGATGTTCATAACACAGGGGATACCTGTCTCCTCAGCAAAGTACTGAGAAATACGGATACATGCTTTACCATGGTTAATCCAGAAATCTCTGACTTCTTTATCCGGGCTGGACAGGGTCAGACCATCTTTCATCATCGGATGAGAGAAGAAGGTCGGGTTGAAATCAAGACCGATGCCATGTTTCTTTGCAAACTCTACCCATCTCTTGAAGTGTCTGGGCTCCAGTTTGTCACGGTCTACGAAACCATCCTCTTCGAAGATAGCGTAGCTTGCATGAACATTAACCTTCTTAAGACCCGGCATCAGGCTGAAAGCCTTGTCCAGATCCTCAAACATCTGATCCGGATTGGTGGCTTTTCCCGGATAATCACCGGTAGTCTGGATACCGCCAGTCAGCGGACCGTCGTTGTCAAAACCAGTAACATCATCTGCCTGCCAGCAGTGAACAGCAACCGGAACTTTCTTTAAGGTCTCAATAGCAGCATCTGTGTCGATGCCAAATTTTGCATAAATCGCTTTTGCGGACTCATATCTCTCGCCCATGGGAATCATCCTCCTTTAATATGTAATAAAATTACTTACTGGGGTTTGTATTCTTTTACACCGAAGGACTTGAAGATATTATCTCTTGCTTCCTCAACGGTGGAAAATTCTTTAGCTTTCAGCATCTGTGCTGTCAGGTTACCGATAGCAGTACCCTCTGTCGGTCCTGCATATACATTACGCTTGCAGGCATTGGCTGTCAGCTGGTTCAGATATCCGGCATTGGATCCGCCGCCTACGATATGGATACGGCCATAGGTTCTGCCGGTAATATCTTCCATCTCAGCAACAGTCTTGGCATAGCAGTCAGCCAGGCTGGCGTATACAACAGTAGCAACCTCTCCAATGGTCTCCGGAATCTGCTGTCCTGTACGGCGGCAGTAGTCCTTAACCTCTTCTGTCATGTTCTTCGGAGCCAGGAAGCAGTTGTCATTGCAGTCTACTCTGGACGGAAAATCTTTGGCTTCCTCAGCCATCTCACACAGCTGTGCAAAGGAATAAGCATCACCTGTCTCATGACGAACAGACTGGATCATCCACAGACCCATGATGTTCTTCAGGAAACGGAAACGATAGTTGTAACCGCCCTCATTGGTCATATTGGCGGCACGGCTCTTCATGGAGCAGTTAGCCTCTGTAGCCTCTACACCCATCAGTGACCATGTACCGGAGCTGATGTACATAAAGTCATCATCGTTAGCCGGAACAGCCAGTACAGCGGATGCTGTATCGTGAGAACCGATCTGCATAACTTCCAGATCAAAACCAACTTCTTTTGCGATCTCCGGTTTCAGGTTGCCCAGAACTGTACCCGGTTTATGTACCGGAAGGAAGATCTTTCTCGGGAAGCCCAGCATATCGATTAGCTCGTAATCCCAATCCTTGGTCTCCGGATTGATCAACTGGCCTGTGGTAGCTTCTGTATACTCCTGAGCCATTACACCGGTCAGTCTGTACTGCAGATAGTCCGGAACCATCAGCATAGCCTCAGCCTGCTCCAGATACTCCGGATGTTTCATCTTAACAGCCATCAGCTGATAGATGGTATTGTACATCTGTTTCTGGATACCGGTTCTCTTGTACAGATCTTCTTCGGAAATAATCTTGGAAACTTCTTCGTCCATGCCATTGGTACGGCTGTCACGATATCCTACAGTGTTACCAATAACATTTCCGTCTTTGTCAACCAGAGCGAAGTCAACGCCCCAGGTATCAATACCCATGCTTACCGGGATCTTGCCGATCTCTTTACATTTCTTCAGACCATTTACAACTTCCTGAAACAGTCTGTCCATCTCCCAGCAGAGTTCTCCATCTTTCATTTTCATTCCGTTCTCAAAACGATGGATCTCCTCCAGCTGCATCTGTCCGTTTACCATATGGCAAAGAATGTGACGTCCGCTGGACGCACCGATATCGACTGCTAAATAGTAATTGCTCATAACAAAAACCTCCCATGTTTTTGAATTTTACTACCAATATAATACCTTAATTTTCCCCGCAGTGGAAGTCCGTGATTTGCACAAAAAACTGTCCTGATTTGCAAAGATATGCCGAAATTTACTTTTTTAGTTTATGTTATTGTGACTGTATTTTTTCCGCATACAATATTCGTTTTAATATTGCTCATTTTGATAGCAATATACGTATTTGTGATCACCTTTTTCAATGATAATATCTGTTTTATGATTACCCTTTTCAATGATGACATACTTATTCGTGATTACCTTTTTCTGATGACAATATCCTGACTTGACTTTATTTTCTTATTTCAGTATCATGGATGGTATTGAATATCAGGAGGAAAACAATATGCGTGGAAATTCAAAAGGCAGATATACATTTCTTATGCTGGCCGGTGTTTATCTTTTGTACCTTGGCTGGCAGCTTCTCAGTGGTTTTCGCTCGGGAGAGGCGACCAGCCCCATATTCCCGATCGCTGCTGTTCTTTTCTTTATCGTGGGTGTACTGATCATCGTCAGCAATGTGCGTCAGATCATGAAAATATCAGACGAAGAAGCAAAGGAAAATGCTGAGAACAAC
>CALZMS010000160.1 GCA_945788595.1 uncultured Lachnospiraceae bacterium | reverse complement strand
GAATACGCTCCCGGATATGCTCGGACTGCATTTTCAGGTACATGTCATTGCTGAATCCAATTTTCATATAGCGTATTCTCTCTCTTTTCTCATATTTATATAATGTACAGTTTGTTCATCTAGAGCCATTTTAGTACAATTTTCGCATGACGTAAACCTTATTTTCTATCTCCGTGTCATATTAATATTTTCCGTCATAAACTGCTTTTTTGCAGGATGTAAAAATGCTTCTTACGATCCTGGCTCTCTTTCCATAATTCTATGTCTGCACCCTTTTCTGAGTATTCAAAATGTGCTACAATGGACAGAAATTGAGCAAATAAGGAGAATAACCATGAAATTTATATACCCCGCAATTATCCGTAAAGAAGAAAATGGTACTTTTAAGGCCACTTTTCCGGATCTGGCCTGCTGTGAAGCCACCGGAGATTCTCTGGATGATGTTATTGAAAAAGCAAATGAAGCTGCTGTAGGCTGGCTGGAGCTGGAACTGTCTGAAGAAATGCCTATGCTTCCGCCGGTAACAGACAAGGATGATCTGGTCCTTCAGGAAGGTGAACTGGTCAGAGACATCTGCGCCAATGTGAAATTTTATGATGGGTGGGAAGAATGACCACTCTAAAAGGTGATTAACCTTCGCCCTGACGGGACCTGTTTTTTAATCATGTATGAAGAAAGTCTGCGCCTGATATCCGTATATTGGCGGAGACTTTTTTAACACTTTTTTTCAAAACACATATAATATAGGCAAGAAAATTTACGGGTTACCTTATGAAAAGAATCTCTGTATTCCTGCTGTCGATGAATCTTCTGCTGGTCGGTCTGTCCGGCTGTGCTGCCTGTACTTCCTCCGAAACACAGACAGAAAAAGTTGTCTTAAACGAAGTGGCACATTCCATTTTTTACGCGCCTATGTATGTGGCGATTGAAAAGGGATATTTTGCAGAGGAAGGCATTGATCTGGATCTGGTGACCGGTTATGGTGCGGATAAAACCATGACCGCTCTTCTGTCCGGGGAAGCGGATATTGGCTTTATGGGGGCGGAATCCACGATTTACACGCATCTGGAGCAGACAGATGATCCTGTCATCAATTTTGCCCAGCTCACGCAGCGGGCCGGCAACTTTCTCGTAGGACGCACACCGGATGATAACTTTACCTGGCAAAAGCTCATCGGTAAGGATGTGCTGGGTGGACGAAAAGGCGGCATGCCGGAGATGGTATTTGAATATATTCTCCGCCAGAACGGCATCGACCCGTCTCAGGTGAATATTGACCAGAGCATTGATTTTGGTTCCACCGCCGCCGCTTTCACCGGTGGCAAAGGGGAATACACCGTAGAATTTGAGCCCTCTGCCACGGCGCTGGAGTCCTCCGGCGAAGGCTATGTGGTGGCTTCTCTCGGGGTGGACTCCGGCTACGTTCCCTACACTTCTTTCTCTGCCAAAAGTAGCTATATCAACGCTCACCCGGAGCTGATTCAGAGATTTACCAATGCGCTGCAGGCAGGTATGGACTATGTAAACAGTCATTCCCCGGAAGAGATCGCTGTGGCTATTGCACCCCAGTTTCCGGAAAATAACGTGGATACCCTGACCGCCATTGTCCGCCGTTACAGTGAGCAGGATACCTGGAAGGAAGATCTTGTATTTGAAAAAGATAGTTTCGAACTGCTGCAGGATATTCTGGAATCTGCCGGTGAACTGGAGGAACGGACGGAATATGCAGACCTGGTGACCACTAAATATGCCGAAAATGCCACAAAATAGGATGCTGCAGCTAAGAAAACAACTACAACGTCCAATTTTCACTGTTATAATTCCTTTTATTGGGTGTTCCTACTCTAAATATACTAAACGCATCCAATACACGGCCGTAATGGCAATAAAGTGGATGTTTCACTAACAAGCTTATTATAAACATCCAAAAGTCATAAATAATAATCTTCCCCACAGACATCACCATGCCTGCGGGGAAGTTTCCCTTTATAATATCTTATTTTCACCAATCGTACTATATAGTTATCTTTCACCCTCTATAACTATCTCTCAAAAAACGTATCTCTTCCGCATACCCTTCCAGCTCATTCGGAGTCTCCAAATACACCGGAATTCCCTGCAATGCGGGATGGTTGATGATACGGATCATTGTCTCGGCACCGATGCTTCCCTGGCCGATCTTTTCGTGGCGGTCTTTGTGGCTGGCGAAAGGATTCTTGCTGTCGTTCATATGGATCGCCCGCAGACGGGACAGTCCGATAATACGTTCAAACTGTTCCAGTACACCCTCCAGATCATTAACAATATCGTACCCTGCATCATACACATGACACGTATCAAGACATACGCCCATATGATCCTGCAGCTCAACCCGATCAAGAATCGCCCGGATCTCTTCAAAGCTTCTGCCCACTTCACTTCCTTTACCCGCCATGGTCTCCAGAAGTACAGTGGTAGTCTGCTCCGGCTTCAGAATCTGATTCAGTGTATCCGCAATGAGCCGGATACCTTCCTCAGCACCCTGTCCCACATGACTGCCGGGATGAAAATTATAACAATTTCCCGGCACATACTCCATACGCACCAGATCATCCGCCATAGTCTCCAGGGCAAATTCCCTCACATGAGGATCCTTCGAACACGCATTCAACGTATACGGCGCATGGGCAAGAATACGCTCTATCCCATTCTCCGCACAAAATGCATGAAATCTTTCCACATCCTTCGGATCAATAGCCTTAGCCTTACTTCCCCTCGGATTCCTCGTAAAAAACTGGAAGGTATTAGCTCCAATCTCTATCGCTTCCTTCCCCATATGATAAAACCCGGACGAAGAAGACAAATGACATCCTATCGTTAACATATTAATTCTCCTTAAATTATTTTAATCAACTGTTTTCCAGCATATATCATACCCTCCAGACCTCGTCGGATGCAGCTCAATTTCTGTATGTCACATCATCTCAACTTACAGCTCACAGTTATTCACCGTTCTCGGGAACGGAATCACATCACGGATATTCCCCATACCCGTCAGATACATCACACAGCGCTCAAAGCCAAGGCCAAAACCTGCATGATGAGTAGAACCAAAACGGCGCAGATCCAGATAAAATCCATAATCCTCTTCCTTCAGCCCCAGTTCTTTCATGCGGTTTACCAGAACCTCATAGGAATCCTCTCTCTGGCTTCCACCAATGATCTCACCAATGCCAGGCACCAGACAGTCCATAGCAGCAACCGTCTTGCCATCATCATTCAGTTTCATATAGAAAGCCTTGATCTCCTTCGGGTAATCCGTAACAAATACAGGACGTTTAAAAATCTGCTCTGTCAGATAGCGCTCATGCTCCGTCTGCAGGTCACAGCCCCAGGATACCTTGTAATCAAACTGATCGTTATGCTCTTCCAGAAGACGGATCGCTTCTGTATACGTCACATGACCAAATTCTGAATTCAGCACATGCTCAAGGCGCTCGATCAACCCCTTATCCACGAAAGAATTAAAGAAGTTCATCTCTTCCGGCGCATTTTCCAGTACATACCGAATTACATATTTCAGCATACTCTCTGCCAGGATCATATCATCCTCCAGATCCGCAAAAGCCATCTCCGGCTCGATCATCCAGAACTCAGCCGCATGACGTGTGGTATTGGAATTTTCCGCACGGAAAGTTGGTCCGAAAGTATAGATATTGCGAAAAGCCTGAGCAAAGGTCTCACCATTTAACTGGCCGCTGACCGTCAGATTGGTCTCTTTGCCAAAGAAATCCTGACTGAAATCCACTTTTCCGTCTTCTGTTCTCGGCGGATTCTCCATATCCAGAGTAGTCACCCTGAACATCTCCCCGGCACCCTCACAGTCGCTTCCCGTAATCAGCGGTGTGTGCACATACACAAAGCCTCTCTCCTGGAAAAACTGGTGGATAGCGTAAGCGATCAGA
>CALZMS010000159.1 GCA_945788595.1 uncultured Lachnospiraceae bacterium | reverse complement strand
GTGTCTTCTCAGGCCATCCCAGTGTGGAGAAGGGCCACAGGGCAGAGGAGAACCAGGTGTCCAGGGTATCCTCATCCTGATGCAGATGAGTGCAGCCGCATTTCGGACATTTCTCGGGCATACCGATCTGTACGACTACCTCGCCGCACTCGTCGCAGTAGTAAGCCGGAATACGATGGCCCCACCACAGCTGACGGGAAATACACCAGTCACGGATATTTTCCAGCCAGTGGGTATAGGTCTTTTCAAAGCTTTCCGGAACGAAATTCAGATTCTCGGTCTTTACCACTTCCAGAGCTGCCTCGCCCATCTCTTTCATGCGGACAAACCACTGGGGCTTGATCATGGGCTCTACGGTAGTGTGGCAGCGGTCGTGGGTACCTACATTGTGTACATGCTCTTCCACACGAACCAGCAGTCCCTGCGCTTCCAGATCTGCTACCATGGCCTTTCTGGCCTCATAGCGATCCATACCGGCATATTTGCCGCCGCGCTGGTTAATGGTGCCGTCATCGTTCAGGATATTGATCTCTTCCAGGTTGTGACGTTTACCAACCTCAAAATCGTTGGGGTCATGGGCGGGAGTGATTTTTACACAACCGGTACCGAATTCTTTATCTACATACTCATCGGCGATCACCGGAATCTCACGGTCGGTCAGCGGCAGCTTCAGCATTTTGCCGATCAGGTGTTTGTAGCGCTCATCCTCCGGATTTACAGCTACGGCAGTATCGCCAAGCAGTGTCTCGGGACGGGTGGTGGCGATCTCTACAAACTTGCCCTCTTCGCCTACGATAGGGTAGTTGATGTGCCAGAAATGGCCGGTCTGCTCCTCATGCTCTACCTCGGCATCGGAAATAGAAGTCTGGCATACGGGACACCAGTTGATGATGCGGGAGCCTTTGTAGATATAGCCTTTGTTATACAGCTTCATAAATACTTCTTCTACGGCACGGGAACAGCCTTCGTCCATGGTGAAGCGCTCTCTTTCCCAGTCTGCGGAAGAACCCAGTTTCTTTAACTGGTTGATGATCTTGTTGCCGTACTCATTTTTCCAGTCCCAGCAGTATTCCAGGAATTTTTCACGGCCGATATCTTTTTTATCGATGCCCATTTTTTTGAGCTTATCGATAACCTTGACCTCTGTGGCGATGGCTGCATGGTCTGTTCCCGGCTGCCACAGTGCTTCGTAACCCTGCATACGTTTAAAACGGATCAGGATATCCTGCATGGTGTTGTCCAGGGCATGGCCCATATGCAGCTGTCCGGTTACGTTCGGCGGCGGCATAACGATGGTGAAGGGTTTCTTGTCCGGGTTTACTTTGGCATGAAAATAGCCGCCGTCTACCCATTTCTGATACAGACGTTCCTCGATGCCTTTCGGATCGTAGGTCTTTGCCAGTTCTTTGCTCATGGTAAGTCTCTCCTCTTATAAAAATTCGTGCTATACATCAGTTTCTGGTTCCGCGAAGCTTTTCTGATGGAAATAGAACTAAAAAAGCCCCCTGCTTTTACAGCAAAGGGCGAATCTTAACCGCGGTACCACCTTTTTTCGATGCGTGTGCATCCTCATTCATCCGTTAACGGGGATGGGACGTGTCCACCTACTTCATTTTCAGTGAACCGGTTCAAAAGCTACCTTCCGTATCTCCTCTCCCGGGATCTCTCTCAGCCTGCGAAGCTCCCTCTCTGGCGGCGGCGGATGACGTACTCCTCTTTATCACTACCTTTAATTCGTAAGACTTATCATAAACGCAATGAAGAAGATTTGTCAAGAGTTTTGCCATAGAAACTCTGTATTCCAAATATATTGAAGTAACTGTTTTTGCATCTTCGATAATTTCACAAAACAGTCCGGTCGGTCTGCTCTTTAACCCACGATAATGTATCAAAAATGTCTGTCGCAGAATTCTCTCCTAATGCACGGCAACAAAAAACAGCCCCTTCAAAAAGAAGCTGCATACATCTGTCTTTTATTACATTTTTAAAAAGTTGGAGGACGTCTACTCCGGCCGAAGATCATGTAGAGGAAGTATCATCATTTTTGTTGCGGAGGAAAAACGATGATCGTTGATATCGATCCGGAGTATCCACCCAGCCGTTTAATCTCTTATTCCGTATTCGAGGCTATTGGCCAAGTGAATATCACATACAATGATATTCCATAAAAAAATGTCCGCTCGAATCAAGCAGACATCTAAGACGACCCATGCGGATCGAATAGCTGTTCAACTTTCTTCGGAAGTCTCAACCTCACTACACAAGCAGGTTTCCTGACTTACAGATCAACGCTTGGCTCTCCTTCTCATATGCTGAGGACATACAATGGATATTCGAACCTCGCTCCCTGCTTACAGTGACCGGATCGCTCAGGACTTGCACCTGATTCCCTCTCACATCTGACGCATGCATCAGAAGCACTTGCATAGGCAATATGGAATAATACATTAGTATAATAGCATTCACTAACTGCTTTGTCAATGGTATACTGGAGAAAATACCTTTTTCTACAGGAGGAAAGCTATGCCAGATCCATCATACCTTTTTCTCGGGGACAGCATCACCGATGCCGGACACCTGTGGGAGGAAGATCCCCGGATGCTCGGTCAGGGATTCGTCCGAAAGATCAGTGAACACAGGGATTTTTCCCAGGCCCGTCTTACCAACCGGGGCCAGGACGGCTTTACCAGTGCCGACCTTCTGCGGCTGGTCCGCCGCCTTTCCGGTCTGGAAAATTATGATTGTGTCACAATTCTCATCGGCGTCAATGATCTTTCCGTGGCCCGCTATGCCGATCCGGCATGGATCCCGGAGAGATTTGATGAAAACCTACAAGCTCTCATGACCCTGATCCGCCGTTCCTTTAAAAAACGACTGCTGCTTATGGAACCTTTTCTTTTTGTGCCGCCGGCTGAACATCTGCACATGCTGCCTTTTTTAGGAAAAGAACGGCATATCCTGCAGAAAGCTGCACAAACTTTTTCCGGAGAATATGTCTCCCTGCAGCAGACACTGGACGCTGCGGTGCAGCAACAGGGATTGTGGGAGATCACCACAGATGGCATCCATCTGACAGATCTGGGAAACCAGCTGCTGGCTGACCGCTGGATAGAAACATATATCCGCAGGGTTTAATGCTCAGACTCTGCTCTTTTTTCCTCCCTCTTTCTCCGGGTCACCAGCCCGCCGATCCGGCCGGTCTCCTTGGCAGACAAAGTCTTCCAGCCTTCCTCCATGACCCGGTCCAGAAGGCCAAGTTCCTCCGCAATCTCATATTTCATCTTTTCCTCCCGGGTCAGCGTATCAAGATCCGGGATCTCTTTTTTATTTTTTTCACTCATGGCTGTTACTCCTTTGCTTGTTCTGCAAAGAGTATGCCCATTACCCCCTGTATCTATACAGCTTTCCCTTCAAAATCAGCGCTAGTGTTTTACACTGATTTATTCTTCCTTCAAGACTTATTCATGAGAAAACATCTGTTTTTTATATGCAAGATTACAAATAGTTCACGGGACCTTTTTTACTATGCAAAAAGATGCGGCCTACATCAGGCACGCATCCTTCACCCGGGACTCATGGACAAACATCCCGCCAAACTTCTTCTTGCCGAAGCGACGCATAAACAGCTCACATTTGCACAGGAACAGATAATAGATCGGCCATCCTGAACCACAGGCCGTCTCAAAATTCCCCTGGCCCTTGGCAAGAATCACATCCGCATTCGCCAGAAAATCAGCAATCTCCTGCGGCACATGATTCGGTGCCGTACCGCCGATATCCGTACCATTGTCCATGATATCCGCCACATCCTGCACCTTCACCTGCAGAGCATCTTCTCTGGTCACATCGTTTGATACCGGCATTCCCCGCACCATCATCGTATAGGAAGCTTCCGGATACTTCTCCTTCAGGATCTTCAACAATAATTTATCCAGCACGATCTCACCACAGTTATCCGCCAGCAA
>CALZMS010000158.1 GCA_945788595.1 uncultured Lachnospiraceae bacterium | reverse complement strand
TTTTGCAGCTCCTCCGTTTCCACCGGCTTTAACAGATAATCAGAAACCTGCAGACGGATGGCGCTTCTGGCATATTCAAACTCAGAAAAGCCACTGATAATGATAAACTGCAGATCCGGAAACATCGTCCGGGCCTTTTCCATCAGTTCAATACCACTCATCACCGGCATGCGGATATCACTGATCAGAAGATCCGGCATCTTTTCACAGATCAGCTTATAGGCCTGAGAACCGGTCTGGGCCGTTCCCACTACAGTAAAGTCCGGACAGAATTTTTCCACCTTTTTTACGAGACTGTTCAGCTGCAGCTCCTCGTCCTCGGCAATAACGATCTTATAAGACATGGGTGTCCTCCTCTCCTTCATTTCCTGTTGTACTGGTCATGATGGTGCGACCGATAGTGACAATAGCATGACCGGCTTCTGTATTTTTCAGCTCAAAGATCATGGTATCACCGGCATACAGATGCCAACGCAGATAGACATTCAGCGTGCCCATACCGTTGATCTGCATTTCCGGGAGACCAAGCATGCATTCGGCCGTTTTGATACGTTCCCCAATCATTTTCAGCGATTCTTCGGAAAATCCCCGTCCGGAATCCATGACCTCTATGCGCCATCCGTCGTCTTTTGTATAACCGTGGATAGCGATGCCCCAGGGCGGTTCAGAGTCGATGCCATATTTGATGGCATTTTCCACCAGAGGCTGGATCAGAAGCCGGGGAATCTGTTCTTTCAGGACAGAAGGTTCTATGTTAATGATATAGTTCAGACTGCTCTGATAGCGTACCTTCATGCAGTCCAGATACTGGTTGATATAGTCGATTTCTTCTTTGACCGTTACCGTGTCGTTGGTATTTGTGATGTAGCGCATGATTTTCGTCAGGTTGCGGCACATGCGGATAACTTCCTCCGGCTGGTCATTTTCTGCCAGGGCTATGACACTGGCCAGCGAATTATAGTAAAAATGCGGGTTGATCTGAGACTGCAGAGCCGTGCTGCGGGATTTGATCTCCTGCTTTCGTGTTTCAACCAGTTCATCTGTAGAAATTTTCAGCTTCTGGCGCATGGAGGAAAAATCCTGATTCAGTTCATACAGCTCCTTGTACTGGTAACCTGCCAGCTCCGGTGTGGGACGATCCAGGGTGGAAAGTGTGGTATTGCCGATTTCTTCCTGGAACTGCTGAATAGGACGGATCAGCATATGGGACAGCCAGTAGGATAGAAAAAGTCCGAGTATCAGAAGTCCAAGCCCCAGAAAAATAAGCTGGCGCAGCATCTGATAGACAGGTGTCAGAATCTCGCTCTCCGGCAATGCCAGTACATAGGTCCAGCCTGTGTAGCTGGAATGTACGCTGGTCATAACTTCCCGACCGCCGGTGTTCGGATTATTAAAGTAAGGCTGATCTCCCTGCGAAGACAAGGCTTCATAATAAGAAAAGCTTTCCTGCGGTTCTTCGGCATAAGGGTAAATACAGGTGCCATCATTAGCATAAACGCGGACGGTGAGTCTGTCTTTGTTCCTGTTCTGATAGGTAATGATAGAACGGAAAATGCTTTTGCATCGAGCGGCTGTTTCTACGATACCCACCTGATTGCCATGGCTGTCTGTGTATGTACGGTACAGAGAAATGTATTTCTCCGGGGATACAGAGTGTTTCATCAGATAACTGGCAGTATAGGGATTACTGATCACCTTGGTACCGCCGGTTTCAAGAATATTGTCAGCAATCTCGTTATCTCCCGGGACATACGTAGTGCGGGTGGTATAGACGCCCACGCGGAGAACATTTTTACGAAAATCATAGAGATTGATCTGATCCACTTTTTGATCCACACCGTTGATGGTGGTACAAAGATCCGCAAAGTCTGACAGAGATACTGTGCGCAGGTTAAGTGTATTGTCTCCGAGCAGGTGATGGAGCGAGGAACTGTAGTTGATGTTGATGGAGACTGCGTCCAGATTTTCTATCTCAGCGTCGGTCTGTTCTTTAAATGCGGCTGCCTGATTGTCCAGCGAGGTCAGCTCCTGCTGAACCAGGATGTCAGAAAAATAGCCGTAAAAGCTGATGATAAGCACCAGAAGAAATAAAGCGGTCAGAGCTGCGATGGCAGAGAAAAATACCACCTGCAGGCGCAGCTGTCGGGATTGTTTTTTCATATGTGTCACCTTTTGTTTTACTGCAGGCAGAGCCTGTATACTTCATATTTTAACATATTTTACCGTTAAAAGTGCAAAAAGCATGTGTATAAGTAAAAAATATCCAAATTCAAAAAGGAAAAGTGCATGGATTTTAAGAAAAATTTAATTTATGATAAATACACATGAGGCATTGCAGCGGCAATGAAAGAAGGAGGAAAAACAATATGAAGAGAAAAATGATCAGCGCTATTCTTTGCTGTTCTATGGTAGCTGGTATGCTGGCCGGATGCGGCAGCAGCTCCACAGCACCGGCAGCAAGCGAGGCAGGCAGCGAAGCAAGTGAAGCACCGGCAGCAGCAAGTGAAGCTACTCAGGATTTTTCCGGTGAGGAACTGAGCATTCTGGTATCCCAGGACTGGATGAACGACTGCTGGGATGACGTAATTGCCAACTTTGAGGAAGCTTATGATGTAACTGTTGATCTGCAGACCATTCCGGCAGATCAGTACGACGATACACTGCAGACAAAGCTGACTACAGATTCCTGTACAGATATTTTCTGGATTCAGTCCAATCCGTTTGCTATCAGCTCCGTGATCGTAGATCCGGAAAAATACTGCATCGATATGACAGGCGAGGCATGGGAGAGCGTTATCCCGGAAGCAAGACTTTCTTCTTGTACATATAATGACAAACTGTACGGTCTGCAGCTGTGGACAAACTCTCCGGAGTACGTACTGGTTTACAACAAGACCCTGCTTGGTGAGCTGGGACTGGAAGCTCCGAAGACTTACGCAGAGCTGAAAGCTGCCTGCGAAAAGATCTCCGCACAGGGCATCACACCGTGGTTTATCGCCGGATCCGAAGGATGGGTACAGGCACTGGCCTTCTTCCAGATCGGTGGTGTTTACGAAGAAGCACAGCCGGGTCTGTATGAGGCTCTGAACAACAATACAGCAACTTTCGCTGACAATGAGAAGATGCTGGAAGTTCTGAACCAGTTCAAAGAGCTGTCTGATGCCGGATACTTCGGCGAAGACTGGGTCGGCGCTACCAACGCTAACCTGGATAACGATTTCGCTGACAGAAAGATTGCTATGGCTATGGCTAACCCGGGCGAGATCTCTGCTATCGAAGAAGCTGGCGCTACAGATGAATTTGGTGTTTGCCTGATCCCGTTGGGAGACAACGATACTTACCCGACCAACCCGGCCGGCCCGACCATGTTTGGTTACAATGGATCTGAGCATCCGGAACTGGTAAAAGAGTTCTTCCGTTTCTGTACAACAACAGAGAGCCTGCAGTCTATTCTTGACAAACACACCAACTGGACCAACATTGCTGTAAACGATGAGAACGTTGAGCAGCACTGGCTACCGCAGGAGGAGGAGCTGATCAGCGGTATCGACGCTGCTAAACAGCAGACTCCGGTTCTGCAGACTGGTACCAGATACACCAACGATTCCTGGGGCAAGTTCTGTGAAGACATGATTGCTTTCTGCCAGGGTACTATGGAAGCTAACGATGTTCTGAAGAACATGGATTCCAACCGTGCTGACAGCGCTAAGGTTGCCGGAGACGAAAACTGGAAATAAGGAGAAACTGTTAATCTGAACGATACATTAGAATATGCCGGGGGTGCATACCCTCGGCATACTTCTTCTAAACTGTTATGCGCATGAAAAGATGATCCGGTGGATCATTTCGAGTAGTGTGCAGGAAAAGAGATATCCTGAAATCAAATGAGGTACCTGATCTATGAATAAAAAGAAAGTATATCCTTATTGGTTTTTGATCATTCCGCTGGTGCTTTACGGCGTATTTTTCC
>CALZMS010000157.1 GCA_945788595.1 uncultured Lachnospiraceae bacterium | reverse complement strand
GAATCTGTCTCGCAGTAACCAAACAGTATATCTTCCACATTCCATACACTGAAATTACAGATACCGGCCATATCCAGAACCTCTGTCAGATCATTCCAGATCTTGCCGAGACGTGCACGGTACTCGCCGCCCATTCCTTCTTTTATTTTCATGGCAAATGCATGTCTTTTCATTATCGTTCCCCCTTTATTACCCGTACATCGGTGATGTTTTCAATATCTTCAATATTATACCATGATATGTATGGATTGTTCAATGCCCTTTCAAAATCCGATACAAAACATATAGTTTCACATTAATCAATATAATGAGCAACAATTCCTTAAAAAAATGTGAAATTGTGGAAAAATTGTTTTCTTTTCTGAATATTATGTTATACTGTCCGCAAAAGGAGGAAAAAACAATGACATTTGACTACTCGATACTGCAGAAAAATCTGCATGACCTGCGTGTGGCTAACCGGATCAGTCAGGCTGATCTGGCTAAAGAGCTCGGTTTTTCCCGTCATACCTACCTCAATTATGAAACTGGCATCCGTATTCCCACCCTTGACGCTCTCCGTCGTATTTCAGCCTACTATCAGGTAGGTATCGATGATCTGCTGGAGCGTCCTCAGGTTCTTAAGGTGCAGGAACCTCTCAAAAGGGGACCAAAGACTAAGAATAAATAGATTAGATCCTTGTGGAAAACATGCCTGAAAAAAGCCCGGAACATTCATCCCCGGAATGTCCTGAGCTTTTTTTATTTGTATTTTGCATCTGTCCTGTATTTTCCAGACACTATATTTCTTCTTTTACCATCAGACCGCCTTTCATTGCTGCTGTCCAGTAGTCTTTTCGCTCTTCATACTGTTCATTCAGCCACTGATAGATCTGATCCAGCCCTTCCTCGCTGTACGGAAAGGTCTTTATTGTTTTTTTATCTTCTGCCGTATGCTCAAAATTAAACGGTTCCGGAAAAGTAAACACCTCAAACTCAGCGTCATCTTTGCTTTCTCCCACCGGCCGGATCAAAAAGCGCATACCCTGACAGCTGCCAGTATAGCGTCTTTTGATCTCCAGTTTGTCCCGAAGATTGTAATTTTGCATATGGCCGATATCTACTCTTTCAATCACAGCTTACTCCATACCCAGATATTTGTAATCGCAGTCTTCCACTGTCTTTTTCAGAATTTCTTCTGGTATCTCTCTGTCCATGGTTACCACAGCTGTGTTTGTCTCGTGACTGGCTTTTACCTCTGTCATCCCTTCGAGAGCCATAAGTGCTTTGGTTACATGCGCCTCACAGTGTCCGCACATCATCCCTTCGATTTTGAGTGTTTTTGTCATAGTTTTTGTTTCCTCCTTATTTTCTTTCACGGCAGTCTGTACCACCGGATGTTTTATTTTTTTATCTTTACGCCCGTCATGGATCCGGCAAAGATTCAGACGAAGGGCGTTGGATACTACACAGAAGCTGGATAAACTCATGGCCGCCGCGCCAAACATGGGATTCAAGGACAGGCCAAAAGCCGGATAAAGGACTCCCGCAGCCAGCGGAATACCGATACAGTTATAAAAGAATGCCCAGAACAAATTTTCATGAATATTTTTCAGGACGCTGCGGCTGAGACGGATGGCTGCCGGCACATCCAGAAGATCAGATTTCATCAATACCACATCTGCCGCGTCTATGGCTACATCTGCCCCGGCGCCAATGGCAATGCCGGTATGGGCCCTGGTCAGAGCCGGGGCGTCGTTGATACCGTCTCCCACCATAGCTACGTTAAATCCCTGTTCCTGATATGCCCGCACAACGGCTTCCTTTCCGTCAGGTAGTACACCGGCTACCACATCGTCTGTACCTGCCTGATCGGCGATCGCCTGGGCCGTCTGTTCATTATCTCCGGTGAGCATGATCACGGTGATCCCCATCTGCTGCAGCTGCTTTATAGCCGCGGCACTGGTCGGCTTAATCACATCGGCCACAGCGATCATGCCAAGTAAGATATCTCCCTGTGCAAAAAGCAGCGGTGTTTTTCCCTGTCCTGCCAATTCCCGGGATTTTTGCAGTATGGAATCCGGCACTTTCATCGTCCCGGCAATATAGCTCACGCTGCCGCCGCGACAGATCTGTCCGTTGACTTTTCCATAAAGGCCATTTCCCGGCGCAGCTTTAAAATCCTGCGCTTTTGGGGCTGTGATCTGGTTCTCATTACAATATTCCAGTACCGCCCGGGCCAGAGGATGCTCACTGCAGGCCTCCAAAGCAGCGGCGATCTCAAGCAGTGTATCTTGCGGGATATCTTTTGCCGGGCAGATATCTGTTACTTTTGGTTTGCCCTCTGTGATCGTACCGGTCTTGTCCAGGACCATCACCTGGTTTTTTCCGGCAGCCTCCAGAGAAGCAGCCGTCTTAAACAGTATGCCGTTTTTTGCGCCGACACCGTTTCCAACCATAATGGCCACCGGCGTGGCCAGTCCCAAAGCACAGGGACAGCTGATGACCAGAACGGCAATACCTTTTCCGATGGCAAAGGCAAAGCTTTCTCCTGCAAGCAGCCAGATGATCATGGTAATAAGCGCTATGGTCATAACCACCGGGACAAATACACCGGATACCTTATCTGCGATCTTTGCAATAGGTGCTTTTGTAGCGGAGGCATCGCTGACCATCTGAATGATTTTTGAAAGAGTGGTATCTTCTCCTACCCGGGTGGCCCGGCAGGTCAGAAAGCCGGACTGGTTGATGGTGGCCGCAGCCACGGTACTTCCCGGTTCTTTATCCACCGGCAGACTTTCTCCGGTCAGAGCCGCCTCATTGACTGCACTTTGTCCCTCAAGTACAATACCATCCACGGGAATGCTCCCGCCGGGACGGACTACGAAAACATCGTCTTTTTGCACCTCTCTGACGGGAATTTCTGTTTCCACGCCATCTTTTACCACAATAGCCGTGTCGGGTGCCAGCTTCATCAGACTCTTCAGTGCATCGGTGGTTTTTCCTTTAGAGCGGGCCTCCAGCATCTTTCCTACGGTGATCAGCGTCAGGATCATAGCAGCAGACTCGAAATACAGGTTATGCATATGAGTCATGGCGGATGCATAGTCACCGGTTTCCAGCGCCCAGGCCAGACGGAATGTAACAAATGTACTGTAGATAAAAGCCGCCCCGGAGCCAAGAGCTACCAGAGTGTCCATATTCGGACTTCTGTGAAGCAGTCCTTTTACACCGCCGACAAAGAACTTCTGGTTAATGATCATAACCAGAATGGTCAGAAGCATCTGAAACAGCGCCATATTCACATGACTTTCGGCAAGGAAAGCCGGAAGGGGCCATCCCCACATCATGGCGCCCATGGATACATACATCAGAGGAATCAGCAGAATGATCGATGCTAAGAGACGTTTTTTCATCCGGGGTGTCTCGGTATCTTTCAGGCTGTCCAGATCCGGCCCTACAGATTTTGTCTGCTGTCCCTTTTCCCGGGAAAATGCCTGATATCCGGCATCGGCCACAGCTTTTTCAATTGTATCGGCAGAGGCACTGCCCTCCACCTGCATACTGTTGGTCAGAAGGCTCACGCTGACCTCAGTAACTCCTTCCACACCGCGCACAGCTTTTTCCACGTGGGCCTGGCATGCGGCGCAGGTCATGCCTGTAACTGTAAAATGCTGCATAGTTTTCTCCTTATTTCATCAGTTTCTGGATCGTACACACCAGCTCGTCCATCTTTTCATCCTGACCGCTGCGGATATCCTCCGCCACGCAGGTGCGGATATGGTTAGCCAGCAATACTTTATTAAAGCTGTTTAAGGCCGCGTTGGCTGCTGCAGTCTGACGGACGATGTCTATACAATAGGCATCCTCCTCCACCATATGACGGATACCACGGATCTGTCCCTCAATCCTTTTGAGACGGTTGATCAGATCTTTATATTCTTTTTCCTCCCGGTGCTTGGTACGGCAGGTGCAGTTTTCTTCCGTAGTTTTCTCCA
>CALZMS010000156.1 GCA_945788595.1 uncultured Lachnospiraceae bacterium | reverse complement strand
GAACAATCCCCGATCACATAGGTCTCAGGAACAATATCACTTAAAGCAGCCACTTTTTCCGGATCTTTTTTCGTTCCGAAGGATACCACAACAGTATCACAGGGTAGAATTTCGGACGATCCGTCTGCTTTCTGAACAGTCATCCCTTCTTCCGTAACATCCAGTATCTTTGTATCGCAGATAAATTTCACCTGATGTTCTTTCAGCAATTGCAGAAGACCGACAGTATTCATCAGTGTCCCGCCATTGCCTAATTGCGCTTCGGAAATCATGTCTACCACCGTTACTGACTTGCCTGCCATAGCCAGTTCCAGCGCAGCCTCCAGACCGGTGAATCCGCCTCCGGCTATAATGATATTCTTGCCGTCCGGCATATGATGAGGACCGATATTTCCAACCCATTCCACCTTGTCAGTACCGCTGGCCGTAAAATGAGGAATGATTGGTTCTCCGCCAATACCAATAATCAAAGCATCGGGGTTTTCCTGCCGGATCAACTCAGGCGTTACTTCAGTATTCAGGCGAATCTCGATGTCCGGATTTTCAGTTACTGTACGTACAGACCAGTCCAGATATTTTTTGAGATCCTCTTTAAAAGGAGCCTGTGACGCACAGTTCAGTTTTCCGCCCAGAACAGTGTCTTTTTCTACCAGGATAACTTTGTGACCGCGTCTTGCGGCAGTACGGGCAGCTTCCAGATTTGCCGGCCCGCCGCCTGCCAGCAGAACCTTTTTGGAAACGGCTGCTCTGGTATTCCAGTCAGGATAGCGGCTTTCACGTCCGATCAGAGAATTTACCGAACATCGAAGATCGTGCAGCTTTCCGTGGGTCGTGTTAATACATACGTTGCAGCGGATACAGGGGCGGATCTGATCCTTCTGTCCGCGGATTGCTTTGGTCATGGCCAGAGGATCTGCAATAAAGGTACGACATGCTGCTACCATATCTACGGCACCGTCGTCCACAGCTTTTTCGGCAGTTTCAATATTAAAACCACCGATGACATTTACCGGAACATGGAGAACCTCTTTGAAACGGCGGGCATACTCAAGATGGATGCCCCGTTCAAAGTAAGTCGGCGTAAACAGGTAGGGAAGATTAGCATCGTTCTCCAGTAATCCTCTGGAAATATGCAGAAGATCGATCTTATCCTGAATTAATTTGGCAAATTCCAGGGTTTCTTCCAGTGTGGCTCCGCCGGGGATCATTTCTTCTGCGCTCAGCCGGTATTCTATGCCGATCCTGTCACCGCAGCGCTCCCGGATCGCGTCCAGAACTTCCAGAGCAAAACGCGCCCTGTTTTCAAGGCTGCCTCCGTATTCGTCTGTACGGTGATTGTATTTCGGACTGAAAAACATGCTGGGACCGTTGCCGTGGGCTCCGTGGATCATGACAAAGTCAAATCCAGCCACCATACAGTTGTAGGCAGCGTCTGCGTACTGTTTGCAGAGATCTGCAATGCTTTCCGGTGTGGCTTCGGCACACACGACCTCGGACGGCATCATCATTTCCTTGGACGGATAGAGCTGCATGCTGATCTTGCAGTCGTACTGGTGCATCAGTTCGGAAATGTTTTTGTAATTTCCGATGAGAAAAGGACTGGCAGGATAAGCCAGCGGAAAAGGTGCCCGATTTCGGCTGATATTTCCGGAACCGATGGTTACCATAGCCGCGCCGGAACGGGCTTCGTTTCGAAGGTAGGCCATGAGCTTTTCTCCGGCACTGCCGTCCCTTTCGTGGAGGGCAGTACCGTGAGGTGCTATGGTGATACGGTTTTTTAAGGTGAAACGCCCGATCTGAATGGGCTCATACAGTTTGCTTTTTGTGTTCATAAAGAATCCTCCTGATATGGTTGAATATCAGCAGATCGTTATTTTTTCAGAACAGTTTTGCCTTCCATTTTTTTGTTCTCTTCCATCAGGTGTTTGCCGCCCAGACAGGAGAAGTTTACCATAATGATGGAAATGACATAAAAGGCACCGGCAAGACACAGAGAAACTACATAAGCGCCGGTCATCTGAGCACAGCCGCCGTAAATGGTATGACAGAAAGCACCGGTCAGTGCGAAGGCGATCATGACGATAGAGTTGATGCTGCTGTAATCCTTCTTGCCGAAGATCTCTCTGGCAACCTGCGGGGAAATTACCATGGTCTGACAGATGCCGATACCGTATAATGCACAGCCCACATACATCAGAGGGCTGGTACCGCATACGGCGATCAGAAAAGCTCCTGCACCGCCTACAGCACTGTAGATCGTGGCGGAAAGGCGAACACCGATCTTATCGCAAAGGATACCCAGCGGGACATTGGCAATCAGCTGCATAACCATGCAGATGGTAACCAGAGTAGAACCAAGTGCCGGTTCGAGACCCATGGATACGGCATGATTCGGAAAATGCTGACTGAAGCCGCCGCCCAGAGACAGAAAAGCTGCTGTCAGGATCGTGGTATAGAAAATCGGCATTTTCAGCGCATCTTTCAGTGATGTGCCGTATTCCACCGCGACAACCTCGCCGGCATCAGTGTCCTTTGCGTCGTCCACTTTGACACCGTAGGGAAGCAGTCCTCTGGATTCCGGAGTGGTCTCCAGAATAAAGATAGCCGTAGGAAGCATAAAGATCAGAGCGAGAATACCGTACATACGATACGCTGTCTGCCATCCGTAGGCCATGATGACTTTGGTGGCGATGGGAGACAGTACGGCACCGGTGATGCCGGAAAAAGCAAAGGCAATACCGGACGCAAAACCACGTTTCTGCTCAAACCAGTTGCTGATCAGTATGGAGATCGGCAGGGGAGCGATAAAGGCAATGGAGATGCCCAGCGGTACGGCAACGACATACCAGCAGGAAAGAGTCTTTCCGCAGGACAGAATGAAAAAGCAGACAGCCATGACTACAGTGGCTGCACTGAGAAGCACTTTAATATTTGCTTTGGGGATCAGCTTTCCGGCCAGGAACATACCGGCCATCATGCCAAAGCCCTGGATCGTCATATAGTAGGAAACCTGCGCTCTTTCCACGCCCAGAGACTCTGCCACAAAGGGAAGATATACACCGGCGGAATTCAGACACATACCGAAACCGATGGACATCATGATGCAGCATCCGACCAGAATGATCCAGCAATAATGGAATCTCGATTCTTTCTTCATAGTATTTTTCCCTCCCTGTGAATATCAGAATATAAGAAAAATATAGGAGTTTTGCGGGAAAAATCCTATATGTGAACCGTCCAAAAATAATGACACGTAAGGTCGTATCTTGCTTTTAATTTGTAAAAAATAACGAAAAAGTGTCTGCCGAAAAAAGTGGGGCGATAATAAATATCGCGCCCTGAGAAATAGCTCAGGGCGCGGTGTAATGCTCACATGCATCGATGAAAGATGTACGTACTCATTTAGGCATTGTTAGCATTTCTTGAGTTGATCTCATTCTGCATTCTGGCTACTTCCTTGCTGGGCAGACGGAATGCGAAGGTGATGATCAGGAAAGCAACAGCGTAGCAGCACAGCGGGATCAGAGTGATCGCGTTGGTGATACCGGATTTAACAGCTTCCGGAATAACAGTTGCAGCTGCGTCGTATCCTGTGGTTGCCAGGATAAACGGAATCAGGTTACCGGTGATCAGAACAGCGATCTTAACCGGAACGTTGGAGATACCCATTACAAGACCTGCATTTTTAACGCCGGTTTTGTACTCAGCGTAAACTGCACAGTTGGAATACAGAGTAACGAATGTAGCGAAGTTACAGTTGGAGAATGTTCTCTCACCAAGGATAAAGATGGTGAACAGCAGCGGATTTGCACCGAATACACGGGCCAGAGCCAGGAATACGATACAGATCGGCAGACACAGCTGAGAAATTCTCTTTGCTTCCAGCTTTTTAGCCAGGAAACCGGATACCAGAGAACCGCAGGCAGCACCGATGTTGGTGGCAGCCAGATAGAAGGCCAGCATTGCCGGAGCACCCAGAGCCATGTTGAACTGGTATGCAGCCATCATAGCCAGGA
>CALZMS010000155.1 GCA_945788595.1 uncultured Lachnospiraceae bacterium | reverse complement strand
CACAGGCTTTTCTCCGGTGTTCATAAGCAGGAAACATCCGGTACCGTAGGTGTTTTTTACATCGCCGGGTTCAAAACAGCACTGACCAAACAGAGCTGACTGCTGATCTCCTGCCACACCGGCAATAGGAATCATACCGCCAAGAATGTGTTCTTTGGTATATCCAAAAATACAGCTGGAGGATCTGACTTCGGGAAGCATGGAAACCGGAATAT
Organism: uncultured Lachnospiraceae bacterium; assembly: GCA_945788595.1. Lineage (GTDB taxonomy): Bacteria > Bacillota > Clostridia > Lachnospirales > Lachnospiraceae > UBA11957. The sequence continues at coordinate 3,839 of CALZMS010000155.1, read as the reverse complement.
GTAACGCATCCAGAATCTTCTGATCCCAGCAGAGATTATGAATGTCATAAAGCATGGTGCGGGACGCATTGGTGTAATCTGTAACATGCATTTCGCCACCGGTCATTTTCCAGATCAGCCAGCTGTCGGTGGTTCCGAAAAGAAGATCTCCTCTCTCAGCCTTTTCTCTGGCCCCTTCTACATGATCCAGGATCCAGGCAATCTTAGTCGCACTGAAATAGGGATCCGGAATCAGACCTGTAGTCTTTTGAATATACTTGCCCAGCTCACTCTGTTTCAGCATCTCGGCCTGCTGCGCAGTACGACGGCACTGCCAGACAATGGCATTGTATACCGGAAGTCCTGTATTTCTGTCCCAGACCACGGTGGTCTCACGCTGATTGGTAATGCCGATAGCCGCCACATTGTTGGCGGTCACACCGATCTTGCTCATGGCCTCTACCGCAACTGTCAGCTGTGTGGACCAGATCTCCTGAGGATCATGCTCTACCCATCCGGCTTTCGGAAAAATCTGGCGATATTCTTTCTGTGCGCTGCTCACGATCTTTCCCTGCTTATCTACCAGCAAAGCCCGGGAACTGGTGGTTCCCTGGTCCAAAGACAAAATATATTCCCACATATGGTAATTTCCTCCAATACAGTAAAACTGTCCCTTTTCTTTACCAGTATACAATGTATTCCCGGTAAAATCAATTCACACGATGGGATTTTTCCACAGAAAGTGATACAGCAATGTCCTGCCACACCATTGTAGGGATACTTCTGAAATATTCTGTGTAACCACCACAGGATCTGTGCCAAGACATATACCATCCAGCATATAGGAAATCTGACCGATCTGCGTACCGGCCTGTACGGGAGCCGAAAGGCTCTCCGTATAGGAATATACAGCCCGCACTTTTTCATCTGCTGTCATCAAAGCTCCCTTCATCTGTCCAGTCACTTCCTTAACCGATACCTCTTGTTGTTTAGTGCTTTCTCCCCAGGGATAAACAGCTCCCAGAACCACAGCCGTATCCTTAAGGCTAAGCGGCACAGGCTTTCTGAAGGAGAAGGCATCTTTTCCATAGGCAAGCAGCTTCAGCGCATCTTTCCACTTGTAGCTTTTGTTATTTGGCCAGCCGCATCCAAGAAGAGCCACAATATACGTACGTCCTTCGCTCCTGACAGCACAGACGTAGCAGTATCCTGCTTTTCCTGTAAATCCGGTTTTGCCGCTCAGCACTCCGTCTGTCATGGAAAGTAGCTGATTATGGTTGCTGCAGCTGTAGGATGTCTGCTGATCCAAATCAGAAAACGAATGACTTGCCGTCTGTGTAATCTGCATAAAATACTCAGCTTTTGGGGATTCCTTCACACAATACAGCATGATCCTGGCAAGATCTGCAGCTGTGGTATGATGTTCCCCGCCTTCATCCGTATCATCCAGTCCATTTGGTGTTACAAAATGCGTATGAAGACAATACAGAGACTTTGCTTTCCGATTCATTCTGTCTGCAAAAGCTTCTACACTGCCATCCAGATGCTCGGCCAGCATGACAGCAGCATCGTTATAAGATTCCAGCATTAACGCAAAAAGCAGATCCTCCAGAAGAAATCTCTGTCCCTTCCGGACACCGAGATGAACTTTGGGCTGATCTGCCGCATTTTGCGAAGCTGTCACCACCTCATTGGGATCACAGTTTTCCATGATCAGAATACAGGTCATGATCTTGGTGGTACTGGCCATAGCCAGCTCTTCGTTCTCATTTTTTCCATATAATACACGCCCCGAATCGCCGTCCATCATACATGCACCAAGGGCGTACAATTCATTATCTTTCGGAGGGATGCTGCTATCTGCCATACAGGCAGACGTCCACATCTGCATCAGAAGCAATACAATGCCTAGCGTACACAGCCATCGTCTCAAACCGCATTTCCCTTTTCCCTTTTATTTGCTCTATTCTTCTATATCTTCTGCAGTGTTTTCCTCTGTTTCCAGACTTTCCTCTGCACTTTGAGCCAGCGGTTCTTCATAAATACTGTCTTCTGTTTCCTGCATATCTTCTGTCAGAAGTTTTTCTTCCTTTTCTGATGTTCCTCCCAAAGCTTCCTCCGGACGGATTTCATCTTTAAATATCTCCGCCTCTGCTTCTGCTTTGAAATCTTCCATCTTTACTGTGCTTACTTCAGGCAATTCTGCTAAAGAAGATACGCCAAACCGGCGCAGAAATTCCTGGGTCGTACCAAACAGGATCGGCCGGCCCGGAGCGTCCAGACGTCCAAGCTCAGCTACCAGATTGTATTCTACCAGGCGATTCACGGCATGATCCGATTTTACACCTCTTATTTTCTCAATCTCAGCCTTAGTCACCGGCTGTTTATAGGCAATGATCGACAATGTCTCCAACATAACATCTGTAAGAACTGCCTTTTTCGGCTGAGAAGCCAGGCGGATCAGTATCTCATAATACTCTTTTTTTGTGCAGAGCTGCCACGCGTCCTCCAGTTCCAGAAGACGGATACCTCTGTTTTCTTCATCATACCTGATTCTCAGTCCATCGATCAGCTTTCTGGTGGTCTCTTTATCCTGTTCAATAGCTCTGGCAATACTCATGGTATCCACAGGCTCTCCCATAGTAAACAAAATAGCCTCAATTGCTGCTTCCAGCTGCGGGATCGTCATGCTCCCTCTCCTCCTTTGTGTTGGCATCTATATATATTTCTCCAAAGGTTTCTTCCTGCGTCAATGTGATCTCGCCGCCTTTCATCAGTTCCAAAATAGCAAGAAACGTAACGATCACCTGTGTTTTGGAAGACTGGGCATGTAAAAGAGACCGAAATGTAAAATGCCCATGATTTCTGGCATACACCTTCACATACTCCAGCTTATCCGAAAGAGAAACTTCTTCTTTCTGAATCTTTCCAAAGTTACTGCGGATCGGATCTTTCTTATTCTCCTGACGCTTTATCACATCTTTAAATATCTCATGCAGTTTCTGCAGTGTCATATCATCCAGAAGATGCTCTGTATCCACCGGAGCTTTATATTCGGCAACCTCTTTGGGTAATTTGCCTTCATGAAACATCTGATGCTGTGCTTCTTCCATATGGTCACGCAGTTCGTAAGACATATATTTATACATCTTATATTCCAGAAGCTGCTCCACCAGCTCCTGTCTTGGATCCTCTTCTTCGCCTTCTTCATTTACTTCCTTCGGCAGCAGCATCCGGCATTTGATATCAAGCAATGTGGCGGCCATGACCATAAACTCACTCATCAGATTCAGATCCTCCTGAGGCATCTGCTGTACATACTCCAGATACTGGTCCGTGATCATAACAATGGGGATATCGTATATATCAATTTTATTTTTATCGATCAGGTGCAGCAAAAGATCCAGCGGACCTTCAAACACCGGAAGTTTTACAGAAAGTTCCATATCTTCCTCAATTCTCAGCTTTCGTTTGTAATGTTAACGACTACCAGCTCCCGCGGATTAAACAGACGAAGCGGTATCGTATGCTCCCCCAGTCCGGCACTGACATACATGGATGCTTCTTCTCTGTCGATCCTGCCATAGCCGTAACGTGGAAATAACCGTCCATCCGTACCGATCACCGGCTTTCCAAACAGGCGCACGATTCCACCGTGCATATGGCCGGAAAGCACCACATCTGCCCCCCAGTCAAGATACGTCTCACTATATATCGGATTATGTGCCAGAAGTACCTGTATATTTTCTTTATCCGGCATTCCCACAAGCTGTTGTACATTTTCGACAGATAAAGGTGTCTTTTTCCATTTTTTGTAGTTTTCTGCCGGTATTTCCAGACCGGTAAAGCAAAACGGAAGT
>CALZMS010000154.1 GCA_945788595.1 uncultured Lachnospiraceae bacterium | reverse complement strand
CGCTGCCAGTCCGACAATCAAAGGAATTCTCTCCCGTAAGACAGGCTGCCTCAGCTCGCTTGCAGCCATAATCTCTAGCTGATCCCCCTCCCGGGAAGTCAGAGTCACGATATGAAAGCCATATAATCGTCGTCCGTCTCCAACGCAGCACATGCAGCGCTTTTTCTTTTTTTCCATACGCGGACCCACATACAGATATTTATACCATTTTACCATAGCTTTTCTCTCTTTTAAAACATTATATTAAGAAAAAAAGAGAGATAAGCTCTCTCCTTTTATCAGAAATATTTGCGAGTTCCCCAAAGATTTGCGCGTCTCAGCTCAAGATATTGCTGATAAGCCATCTCCAGTATCTGGCGCTCATTGGAAAACTTAAGAAGATGGTAAGCTTCATGGAATTTGTAATATCCCGAATCAACGAAATATTCTTCTCTCTGCGGTTTGCTGTAATAGCTGTTAGCCATCATCAGATACCAGTGCACTTCCTTTTCCACCACATCATCGGGGATAGAAAAGGTATACTGACTTTTTCCTACGTATTTGATAATGGATGCATGTACGCCGCTTTCTTCGGCGACCTCCCGCAGTGCAGTCTCTTTGTATTCTTCTCCTGCTTCTACTGTTCCTTTCGGAAGCACCCAGCCATCATACTTATTCTTATAGCTTTTGTATAGAGTAAGTATTTTGCCTCGATATATTACCACCCCGCCACAGCTCACTGCTTCTATCATTGCCAGTCCTCCTGCTTCGCGTTGTGAATTACCTGAAATCAGTATACCCTTTTTTTGTGCACGTTGCAACATATGTTTTGTCACATTTTATTCAAAGTATGCATCGAAGGCCTTTTTTGCCGCCGGAACTGCATATTTGCTGCCGGCACCGGATGCCTCCACAATGACACTTACCGCAAGTGTTTTACCATCTTTTTCCGCATAACCCACAAACCAGGAATGAGGTTTTCCATGGTCTGAATCAAAATCTGCCGTACCGGTCTTTCCATAGGCCGTATAACTGTCGTCTTTCAGCTTGCTTCCGGTTCCTTCTTCTACTGTTGCCCGCATCAGTCCCTGCAGAAAAGAAGCTTCGTTCTTTTCCAAAAGAAGAGCGTAAGATGCAGGCTCATAGGTTTTGATCACAGTACCGCTGTTGTTTTCTATACGTTCTACCATATAAGGTTTCATCAGAGCACCGTCATTGGCTATAGCTGCCGTGATCAGGCACATATGATAAGGTGTAACCAGTGTATTTCCCTGTCCGATGGCGGTCTGCATGGTAAGTGCCGTACCGGAGTCATTATTAAGCGTAAAACGGCTGGATTTGTAACGCACCGGAGAAGGCAAATCTGCGTTAAACAAAAGGCTTTCTGCTGCCGACTGGAATTCACTCTTCTTAAGGGTTAATCCCACCGAGGCAAAACCCGCATTGCATGATTCGGCAAAAAGCTCTGTGAAATTCAGCATACCGTGAACTTCGTTTTTGTAACAGTGGATCGTATGATCATCCACCGTGATTTCTCCTTTACAGTCGTAGCTGAAATTGGAGGGTTCACCGTACTGTCGGTAATAAGCCAGAGAAGTTACGATCTTAAACGTGGATCCCGGAGGATACAGACCGGAGGAGGCCCTGTTCAGTAACGGGGAATTCTCATCATCAGAAGTCAGTTTTTCGTACTTCTTTTCTACGGTATTAGGATTAAAATCCGGCTTGCTGACCATGGCGATCACTTTTCCTGTATCTGCCTCAATAGCTACAGCCGCACCTTTATGATCGCCTATCGCTGAAGAAAGCGCTTTCTGCACATCCACATCCAATGTAGTCACCACGCTGTCTCCCTCTTTTTTGGCATTCTGAAATTCCCATTTCAGCTGATCCAGAATAAAGGCGTCGGAAGTCAAAAGGTTATAATTCTGGCTGGACTCCAGCCCCGTCCCACCCTGGTAAGTATAACCCACCACGTGAGCAAATAAATTGTCGTAAGGATAGACCCTAGTCTCCGTTCCGTCGGCATCCACCTTTGTTTCGGCCAGCACCTCGCCGTCAGCGGCCAGGATATCTCCCCGGATCACCTTCTCTGCTGCAGATTTAGCTCTGGTGTTATAGGCACTGTTTTGAAATTCACGGGACAGATTAAAGTGAAAATACACCATATATCCGATCATGCCCACAAAGATCATGACAAAAAAGTAGCAGATAAAAATGTACTCCTTACCAATTGAGGCTTTTTTCTGTTTCTTCTTCGATTTTCTGTTCGAGCGTTGTTTCATTGACATAGTTATTTTTACCTCTGTTATATTTCCTTAACTGTTCCTGATAAGCAGCTTCCTCTTCCCGCGCCAGACGAAGTTCTTCTTCCTCAAATTCATCTTCACGCAGAATATATAATCCCTGAATGATGGCAAACATCATTACAGAACAGATGATCGAGCTGCCGCCGTAGCTTACCAGGGGCAGCGTAATACCTGTCATCGGAATAAACTTGATATTCCCGCCAATGGTAAGAAATACCTGGAACGCGTATTCCGCGCCCAGACCAAGAGCGATCAGCTTGTAAAACCGCTTGCTGAGCCGCATGGAAATATTGACGATCATCAGAAAACAACTCATGCAGATCAGGATCAGGCAAATGGCAAAGATGCCGCCAAGTTCCTCGCAGATAGCGGAAAAAATAAAATCCTGTGTGGCCACGGGGATCGTTTCCGGTGCTCCTTCAAACAAGCCTGTACCAAACCATCCGCCGGCACAGATGGCGAAAAGCCCCTGTGCCACCTGGTATCCGCCCTGCTGATAATCTGCAAAAGGATCTTTCCAGGCCTGTACCCGGACACGTACATGGGACAAAACAAAATAGGATCCCACTGCAGCCAGAGACCCTCCTGCCAGTGCAGCCAGAGGATAACGGATCATTTTGGTGGAAACATAGATCATAACAACATAGGCGATAAAGAACACCAAAGCCGTACCCAGGTCCTTAGAAAGCACCAGGATCAGCACATGAGCTGCTGCCACACCTGTGGTTATAACGATTTGACGGAAGTCAGGTGTCTTTCGCAAAAGCCCTGCCAAGCAGAAGACATAGGTTATCTTGACGAACTCAGAAAACTGAAAGGTAGGTCCTCCTTCCGTAAGAGCAATGGAAAGCTTCGCGCCGCCGGAAACGCTGGCCAGCACCAATACTGCCAGCAAAAGTACAATACCGCCGATGGCATATACCCAGGTCAGATCACGAATGATCTTGACTTTTCGCACAATGACCGGCACCAGCAAAGACAGCAGCGTGGCTGCAGATACTAAAAGCAGCTGCTTCGTAGCCAGAGCAGTATTCAGTCTCGTTAAGATGATAATGCCTATCGTAATCAGCATACACATATTATTCAGAAGAAGTATGGATGCTTTCTTATATATAGCTCTATACAATACCTGCGTCACTATAATGTATGCAAGTGCCGCACTATACAAAAACAGAATCTTCTGATCCCATGTCTGTAAAAACATGGCCAGAAAGGCGGTTGTTAAGACAGAAATGATCAGTGTGATCTGCCGGCGCAACACCCTTCGCCTTGCTTTTTCCTTTTTTTTGCTGAACACACTGAAGCACTGGGAAGTATACATGATCATCAAAACGATAAGCATATACTTTGTCAGCGTAACAATGATTGAGATCATAGTTTATTCTACTCCTCTTTGATAATGTCCCTTCGTAAAGGGCATGGTATCCTCCGGAAGTATCCCCTGCATCGCCTGAGCAAACAGACGCAGAATACGGGCAGTTTCCTTTTGGTTTTCTGTCGTAAAAGACAGTCGGTATCCGGCATACTCACAGGAAGAAAGCTCCTTAAGCTCACGAAGCAATCCCAGAGGAACCGAATTATAGAGAACATTATAACAGAAATCACAACAACATTTTGCCGGAAATTGCATACCTTTTCGGTCTTTTAGCGCCAATATGCCGGATTTTTTGTCGCATCCAGCCGTATTTTTGCGAACACACTGGGCAGAAACCATCAGAATCTGGCGGCCGTACACACAGATCTCCGAATCTCTGTCATCCCGGACAGCCAGTTCCTTTCTG
>CALZMS010000153.1 GCA_945788595.1 uncultured Lachnospiraceae bacterium | reverse complement strand
AACCGGTTTTCATAAGGAAATTATAAAGTTCATTTTTACCAAATTGATCAAAATAAATTTCACAGAGAAGTACTCTATTTTTTCATTTTTCCCGAATTTTTCATTTTTTTCGGAGACATGAAGAATAGAACTTTTAACTTTCCAGAAATAGTATTATAAAGGAAACCGTTTTTATTATTGTGTCTCAATAAACTCTTAATTTTTACATTGCCCGGAAACGACTATATCTATGCTCCAAAAGCTCCTCCTCAGTCATCCCCGCATACCTCTGCATAAACTCCTCAATAGCCGGTTCCATGCGCATGATTACCTCCGGCAATGTCTCCCTCGTGAGTTCCTCCGGCTCCGGGATTACCCGCTCGATCACACCGCTTTTTAATACGTCACCGGCGGTAAGCTTCATGGCTTTTGCTGCCTCATCTGCTTTTGAGGCGTCTTTCCAGAGAATGCTGGCAAAGCCTTCCGGAGACAGGATCGAATAGGTGGCGTTCTCAAGCATCCACACCTCGTCTGCCACAGCCATTGCCAGGGCGCCGCCGCTGCCGCCTTCACCGGTCACTACTGTAAGCACCGGCGATTTCAGAGAAGAAAGCTCCCAGAGGTTTCTGGCGATTGCCTCGCCCTGACCGCGTTCCTCCGCTTCCATACCGCAGAAGGCTCCCGGCGTATCCACGATGCAGAATACGGGACGGTGGAATTTCTCCGCCTGCTTCATCAGGCGCAGCGCCTTTCTGTAACCCTCCGGCTTTGGCATACCAAAACCGCGGGCAATATTTTCCTTAGTGGTCTTTCCCTTTTCCTGAACGATCACCGTCACCGGACGACCGTGGAACATGGCCACACCACCTACAATAGCGCCGTCATCTCCGAACTGCCGATCACCGTGCAGCTCCCGGAAATCCGTAAACAAAAGCTCGATATAGTCGGTTCCCACAGGGCGGTCATTCTGACGGGACAACAGTACTCTGTCCCAGGCAGACAGCTTTCTCTTTTCCACCGGCTGTTCCTCCACCGAATCCACACTGTCTGTGATTTGCAGCTGTATATTTTCGCTGTGCATACGCAGATAGGCAGCCAGCGCCTCTTTCATCTTCGGACGTTCCACGATCTCATCCACAAAGCCATGTTCCAGAAGGAATTCGGACCGCTGGAAGCCTTTTGGCAGCTTCTGTTTCATGGTCTGTTCAATAACTCTGGGTCCCGCAAAACCGATCAATGCCTTAGGCTCTGCCAGAATAATATCTCCCAGCATCGCAAAGCTGGCGGTCACGCCACCGGTGGTCGGGTCGGTCAGTACAGAGATATACAGAAGTCCTGCGTCACTGTGACGTTTCAGGGCTGCAGAAGTTTTCGCCATCTGCATCAGAGATACGATGCCCTCCTGCATTCTGGCACCACCGGAACAGCAGAAAATGATCACCGGCAAACGCTCCTCAGTGGCGCGCTCCACCATTCTCGTGATTTTTTCTCCCACATTATGTCCCATACTGGCCATAAGAAAACGGCCGTCACAGATACCGATGGCCGTCTTTTGTCCGTCAATGCTGCCTTTTCCTGTGATCACAGCTTCATTGAGTCCTGTCTTTTCCTGCAGTGCAGCCACTTTCTCCGGATAACCCTTATACTCCATGGGGTTTACCGGCGACATCACTGCATCCCATTCCTCAAAGGTACCCTCATCCACTGTCATGGCCAGGCGGACACGGGCGGGCACATGGAAATACTCGCCGCATTTCGGACAGATATAACAATCTCTCTTTACGTCCTCAGCAATAATAGCTGCCTTACAGTGGTTACATTTTTTCAGAAGCCCTGCCGGTATCTTTGGTCCCTCAGACTCGGGCTGCTCGGATACCAGCTCCTCCTGCTCTATTTTTCTTTTCTTAAATACATTATCCAGCTTCATTTTACGCTACCTCTGTCACTGTTCGCTGCGTGAAAAACGCTCGATAAACTCAATATCTGTCTTTCCTTCGGCAAAATCCGGATGGTTCAGGATATCGTACTGATAATCCACGTTTGTGCAGACGCCCTCGATGATTACCTCTCCCAGTGCGCTTTTCATCTTGCGGATGGCCTCGTCTCTGGTCTTTCCCCAGACGATGAGCTTGGCGATCATGGAATCATAATAGGGCGGGATCTCACAACCGCTGTAAATGGCGCTGTCGATACGGATACCCTTGCCTCCCGGCAGATGCAGTGCGGTAATCGTACCCGGACAGGGCATAAAGCCTTTATCGGGATTCTCTGCATTGATCCTGCACTCGATGGCATGACCCTTAATCAGAATATTCTCCTGAGAGAATGCGAGTTTTTCTCCCGCAGCCACGCGGATCTGTTCTTTGACCAGGTCCACTCCGGTGACCCATTCCGTTACCGGATGTTCCACCTGAATACGGGTGTTCATTTCCATGAAATAGAATTCCCCGCTCTTATCCAGCAGGAATTCAATAGTACCCGCATTGACATAACCGGCCGCCTTTGCCGCCCGCACAGCGGTGTCACCCATTTTCTGTCTGAGCTCATCACTGATGCCCACGCCCGGAGATTCCTCGATCAGCTTCTGATGATTTCTCTGAATGGAGCAGTCGCGCTCACCCAGATGTACTACATTGCCGTATTTATCCGCCAGAATCTGTACCTCGATATGACGGGGCTGCTGGATCAGTTTTTCAATATACATAGTGCCGTCACCGAAAGCTTTCAGAGCTTCCTGCTGTGCTGTCAGGAACTGCTGGTCGAATTCCTCTGGACCGAAGGCACTCCGCATACCTTTTCCGCCGCCGCCCAGTGCAGCCTTGATCATCACCGGATAACCGATTTTTTCTGCCTCTTCGGCTCCTGTCTTTGTATCCAGAATCGCCTGCTTTGTGCCGGGAATAACCGGTACGCCGGCTGCCATCATGGTATTTCTGGCCGCCTGCTTGTCGCCCAGTCGGTCGATGATCTCTGCAGGCGGGCCGATAAAGGTAATATTGCACTGCTCGCACAGCGATACGAAGCGGCTATTCTCGGAAAGGAATCCAAATCCCGGATGGATCGCATCCACGCCGGTCACGAAAGCCGCGCTTAAAATCCGTTCCATATCCAGATAACTTTTATCCGACTGTGCCGGACCGATGCAGATGGCTTCATCTGCCAATTTGGCATGCAGAGCATTTCTGTCTGCTTCTGAAAAAACCGCCACTGTCTGGATACCCATTTCCCGGCAGGCACGGATGATCCGTACCGCGATCTCGCCGCGGTTGGCAATGAGAATTTTTTTCATACTGTAAACCTCTCGAATTTATCCAATCATAAAGCTGAGCTCGGCGCTGACTACCACCTTGCCGTCCACATAAGCTGTTGCTTCTCCGATGCCCAGCGGACCTTTTCTCTTAATGATCTTGGTCTCCAGACGCAGCTTATCTCCGGGGCCAACTTTACCGCGGAATCTGCAGTTTTTGATACCGCCGAAGTAGGCTGTCTTTCCCTTGTTCTCCGGCAGGCTTAAGATAGCCACTGCGCCTGTCTGGGCCAGAGCTTCCACCATCAGCACACCGGGCATGACCGGCTCCCCCGGAAAATGTCCCGCAAAGAAATCTTCTCTGTAGGTCACGCACTTATAACCCACAGCAAATTCCCCCGGCTCATAATCCTCAATATAATCTACCAGGAGGAAGGAATGTCTGTGAGGAATGATCTCGCAGATCTCTTTCACGGACAGGTGTTTCTTTTCTCTTACTTCTGTCTGCATATTCTGTGCATCCATGTTCTATACCTCCACGGGTCATACCCGATTTTACATTTTCAAGCTTATTTTCCTCAGCTTCTGGTGCTGGTTATTTATCAAAATAACATGTACACATATCAGCTTCGTATTTGCCATACAACCCAGAAAAATAATTCGAACATTCCCCACTCCGGTTCTTACGATATCTACGCCAAGTAACGAATCCATATCCCCGTAATGGTCAATGCGCCCTACTTTTACAATTACAGCAACAAATATCTCAGGTTTTTCTGAGTTTTACCAGCAACACGGTATCAACCGATATATTTCTTCATCAGAATCGTAGCATTATGTCCGCC
>CALZMS010000152.1 GCA_945788595.1 uncultured Lachnospiraceae bacterium | reverse complement strand
GCAAAGGAGAGCCGCATGAAGCCTGCCGTAGAAGCTGCCGTCAGCCGTCTGGAGAAGATCTATGATGTTCTGAAGCTGTATGGTGTTGAGAAATATGTATCTTTTGACCTGAGCATGCTGAGTAAATACCGTTATTATACGGGGATTATTTTTCAGGGATACACTTATGGTTCCGGCGAACCGCTGGTCAAAGGCGGCCGTTATGATAGGCTTCTGGAACATTTTGGCGCAGATATGCCGGCGATCGGATTTGGTCTTGTGATCGAATATCTTATGAATGCCCTGGAACGTCAGAATATCGAGATTCCTGTAAAAGATCAGAAACTGATGCTTTTGTACGATAAAACCAGTTATGAAGTGGCACTTTTCCAGGCAAAAGAGAAGAGAGCTGACGGTTATTTTGTCAGTCTGGTAGCAAAAGCTCCCGAAATTTCTGTATCCGAATACGAAGCTATGGCTGCAAAGCATCAGAGTGCCTTCAGCTTTGTGACAGAAAAATAACCAACACAGCAGGAGGAATAAACTATGCAGCAGACAGAACGTTACCTGACCTTTGCGCTGGGGAAAGGCCGTCTGGCAAAAAATGCCCTGGCGTTATTTGAAAAGGTGGGTATCCACTGTGAAGAAATGTACGATAAAGAATCCCGCAAGCTGATCTTTGTCAATGAAGATCTCAAAATGCGGTTTTTCCTGGCAAAAGGACCGGATGTTCCCACGTATGTAGAATACGGTGCAGCCGATATCGGAATCGTAGGGGCTGATACCATCATGGAAGAGGGGCGAAAGCTCTACGAAGTGCTGGACCTTAAATTCGGCAAATGCCGCATGTGTGTCTGTGGGCCGGAAAGTGCCAGAAAATATCTGGAACATAATCAGTTTATCCGTGTGGCCACAAAGTATCCCAATATTGCCAAGGATTATTTCTATAATAAGAAACATCAGACGGTGGAATTTATTAAATTAAACGGATCCATTGAGCTGGCGCCTATTGTAGGACTGTCGGAGATCATCGTCGATATTGTGGAAACCGGTACTACCCTTCGGGAAAATGGTCTGACGGTTCTGGAAGAAGTTTGTCCTTTGTCTGCCCGAATGGTGGTCAATCGTGTCAGCATGCGGATGGATAATGAACGTATCACCTCACTGATCCGTCAGTTAAAAGAGGTTATCGATAAAGGAGAAGAATAGATTATGCGAATCGTAAATCTGACAAAAGAAACTACAGAGAATATTCTCGAAAATATGCTGAAAAGAAGTCCGAACAACTATGGTGAATATGAAGCCCGGGTTGCAGCTATTCTTGATGAAGTGAAAGTTAAAGGTGACGAAGCTATTTTTGCCTATGCGAAGCAGTTTGATCATGTTGAACTGACAAAAGAGACGTTTCGTGTATCGGAAGAAGAGATCAGGGAAGCTTATGAACTGGTGGAAGATGATCTTATTGCTGTCATCAGGAAGGCACTTGTCAATATCCGTGACTATCATGCCAGCCAGAAACAGAACAGCTGGTTTAATTCCACTCCGCAGGGCACTATGCTGGGCCAGAAGGTAACACCAATGGATACCGTTGGTGTGTATGTTCCCGGCGGAAAAGCAGCATATCCCTCTTCCGTACTTATGAATATTGTTCCTGCCAAGGTTGCAGGTGTTGGCCGTATCGTGATGACAACACCCTGCAATGCAGAAGGAAAGGTCAATCCACTTGTATTGGTAGCCGCTAATGAGGCCGGTGCGGACGAGATCTATAAGACCGGCGGCGCACAGGCAATCGCTGCTATGGCTTATGGAACAGAGAGCGTGCCGAAAGTTGACAAAATCGTAGGTCCCGGCAATATCTATGTAGCCCTGGCAAAAAAAGCCGTATTCGGCCATGTTGCCATCGATTCCATTGCCGGACCGAGTGAGATCCTTGTCCTGGCCGATGAGACAGCGAACCCGCATTATGTTGCGGCAGATCTTTTGTCTCAGGCAGAGCATGATGAACTGGCTTCCGCAATACTGATCACCACCAGCCGTGAGCTGGCTGAGCAGGTATCGGCCGAGGTGGATGGCTATCTTGAGAAACTTTCCCGCCGTGATATCATACAGAAATCTCTGGATAACTTTGGTTATCTTCTGGTGGCAGAAACCATGGATGATGCCATTGATGCGGCGAATGCCATTGCTTCTGAGCATCTGGAGATCGTTACGGCTAATCCTTTTGAAGTTATGATGAAGATTCGTCATGCGGGTGCAATCTTCCTCGGAGAGTACAGCTGTGAACCTCTGGGAGACTATTTTGCCGGCCCGAACCATGTACTGCCTACCAACGGAACAGCCAAGTTTTTCTCTCCGCTGTCAGTAGATGATTTTGTGAAAAAATCTTCCATTATTTACTATTCAAAAGAAGCTCTTGCGCCGATCCATAAAGATATTGAAGCCTTTGCAACGTCAGAGCATCTGACCGCACATGCCAATTCCATTCATGTGCGTTTTGAAAACGAAGATTGATAATTGGGGCTGGATGAAGTTTTGCAGTATGCATTTCGAATATATTGAGGAAAGAAGGATGTCAAAAAGATGAGCAGAACAGCTACAGTAAACAGAAACACTAAAGAAACGAAAATCGAGGTCAGTATAGACCTGGACGGCAGCGGAAAATCTGATCTACAGACAAAGATCGGCTTTTTTGACCATATGCTGGATGGTTTTGCCCGCCATGGATTGTTTGACCTGAAAGTAAGATGTTATGGTGATATTGATGTGGATTGCCATCATTCCATTGAGGATACGGGTATTGTACTGGGAACGGCCATTAAAGAAGCAGTGGGAGATAAAAAAGGTATCCGACGCTTTGGCAGCTGCATGGATGAAACATTGGTTTTGTGTGCTGTGGATCTGTCCGGACGTCCGTATCTGCAGTTTGATGCAGAGTTTACGACAGACCGTGTAGGAGATATGGATACCGAAATGGTAAAAGAATTCTTTTACGCTGTTTCCTACAGCTGCGCTATGAATTTGCATATCAAGGTGCTGACACCGGGAAATAATCATCATATGATCGAGGCTATTTTTAAGAGCTTTGCCAAGGCTCTGGATGCGGCAGTACAGTACGATGAGCGTATTGAGAATGTATTGTCTACCAAGGGATCTTTATAATACAGGAGTAAAGTAATTATGGCAGAAAAGATCAGACTTTCCTGGGAAGAGTTAAAATTAAATTCTGACGGCATGCTGCCGGTAGTAGTTCAAGATGACAAGGACGGCACTGTACTGATGGTAGCCTACATGAACAAAGAGGCTTACGAACAGACCCTTTCCACAGGGCGTATGACCTACTGGAGCCGCAGCAGAAACGAGCTGTGGGTCAAAGGTCTTACCAGCGGTCATTTCCAGTATGTCAAGTCTCTGGCTATTGATTGTGATAATGACACACTGCTAGCAAAAGTGGAACAGGTGGGCGCAGCCTGTCATACAGGAAATTATACTTGTTTTTATCGGGAACTTGAAAGAGATTAAAAAATGAAGCAAAGGAATTCGTGACCTTTGCCTCATTTTTTATGTTTTATTTATCAGAAATTCGGTTTACAAGAATTGCGTCAGGCATATAACGACCTTTTCCGGATACACTGCTGGACTTGGTGATCTGGCGGCCATCATAATACATTACGGCAGAACTTCCGCCATCCAGATTCATGCCCTGATAACAGTCATAGCGCATCATGATTTTTGTGCATTCCGCTACAGAACAGCCGAGGCTGTAGCCGGGCTGACGTCCGTCGACGACGAGCATAAGAAGCGATCCGTCTTTTTCCTGACCGAGGGTGGTTCTCGGCTGGATTCCCATGCAGTATCCTTCGTTGACGGTTTCCACGCCGTCGATCACGAGTCCGGGATAAAATTCCAGACCCCAGCGAAAATCCTGTACATCGATGGAAGAGTAGCTGGAGACATATAGTTTATTTTCTTTATTCAATCCGACAAACTTCCAGGCAGGTTCATTTTTGTGGGTACCGTATTCTACACCGTCCACAACCAGCGATCCATTAACGACACCGCCATTTCCCTCGCCATTGGGATCCTTAAAGCCGCTGG